>RDXV01000182.1 GCA_004292695.1 Nostocales cyanobacterium
CAAGGTTACTGTATTATCAAATCCTAACGGATTACCGACGGCGATCGCCCAATCTCCCACTTCTACATCATCGGAAGAACCCAAAGGTGCAACCGGTAAATCATTTCCTGCGTTAATTTTAACTACTGCTAAATCAGTTAATTCATCAATTCCTTTGACTTTACCCTCATAGGTGCGGCCATCTTTTAACCTGACTGTAACTTTATCAGCTTGATCTACTACGTGAGCATTTGTTAAAATCACACCGCTTTTATCTAAAATAAACCCAGAACCTAAACCCCGTAACTGTTCAGTGGGTGACTGTTGGGGGAAACTATCACCAAAAAACCGCCGAAAAAAAGGATCATCCATAAATGGATCAACGGGACGAGTAATAGTTTTTTCCGTATCAATTCTAACCACAGAATTACCCACACGATTTACCGCATCCGCAACAAAACTATGTTTACCAATTGCAGCGGTAACAGCAGAGGGTTTTGGAGATACTACCGGTTCTGCTTGGGAAGGTAACACCAACACACTGGAAGCAGTTAGCAAAACACCCAGAAAAATCGCTACAATTTGGGTGCTAATTTTGCGGATAGAGCGAATTAATTTGTAAGAACGCATAAAACCCATAATTACAACCTAAATCTAAAAAACTTACAGGAGAATCCAGGAGTCAGAAGTCAGAAGTCAGGAGTAAAACTGGCTTTTTGTATAGGGTTCAATCTTGATTCTGTACCTCATATCTTAGGAAACTACTGTATCTTTGTTATTTGTTCACAAACTTAGTTACAATTGATTTGATACTTTAAAAAAACAAATCCTCTCATACTCAAGTTTTGAATAAAGCACCTCTGAGGTAACAAAATCAAAAGAGGTTCTGTAAACACGTTAAATTAATATAGGTTAACCAGGCTATTATGGAAATTTTCCCTTAGTTAGTTCGGTTTTTCCACCCATTTCCTACCAAAAACCTTTAAGATCAAATCCTTCTACGCTAGGATTAAATTAACAACTAAATCTTAACAACCAATGACAGGAACACACCCCATAGCTAACACATCCTTGCATTTATCCCCAGAAGTAGAACACACACACCATCATCATCACACAGCTACGGAAGATCAAACAGGTAAAGAAAATTCAGCCCATCCTCATGTTCATAGTGAAGAATCCCTCAGAAAAATTGTCAACCGACTATCAAGAATTGAGGGACATATTCGCGGTGTAAAAACAATGGTACAACAAAATAGTCCCTGTCCAGATGTATTATTACAGATTGCGGCTGTTAGAGGTGCATTAGATAAAGTTGCCAGAATTGTGTTAGATGAACACCTCACAGAATGTATTGCTAGAGCTTCTGAAAAGGGCAATATTGATGTAGAAATCGAACAATTAAAAGCCGCTTTAGATCGATTTTTACCATAAATAAAACAATTGGAAAATTAAATTTAACTTAACTTTCTTCCCTACTCATATCTGTCAGCATTTGTTGATCGGGAATAGTACGAATGCGGTTCATTTGATTTAAAGCATATTTGGCAGTTTCCTGTACTTCTGGATCAGGATCTTCCATTGCATGAAGTATAATTTTACTCGTTTTTCCCATCATGTCATAAATACGCACCAAATCACGCATAGCGTTTTTTCTCACCTGTGGGTTTTCATCCCGCATGGATATAATTAAAGCGCGATTGATGGGGTTAAGTGTGCGAGTACCTATTTCTGATAAAGTTCCTAAAATCAAACTTCTTTGTTCAGAATCAGTATCAATCATCAAATCTAACAGTGGTTTTACTGCTCTAGAATCACCATCTTGTCCTAATTTCCAGATAGCTTTGCGACGTTTTTTAGAGTTACGACTTTGTAATTCTTGCATCAACTCTTCACAGGTATTTAGTTGAGCAATTATAGGTTTTGTGTCTAGTTGTACTAAATCTGTGGGAAATTGTTGTGAACTGACTTCTGCGGATTTTAATAATAATTTCTCCTGATTTTCTGGTGACGGATTTAATAATTTAGCTTCAACTAATTGTGGTAATTTCTCAGGTATTCGATTAAATTTTTTCAAGATCACGAAAACACCACCAGTAGCAGTGAGGATTCCTAAACCTAAGAATGTCCACCACATAAAACTTGTTTGTTGATTTTCCGGTTGAGGTTGTGTATCAATATTTTTATTAACTTCAACTTTGGGAGTGGGGGAGGGATAAACCTTTAAATTACTATTACCAGCAATGACTTGATTGAGAAAATATTGAGTTGTCAGATCCGCAATACCATCTTTTCTGTTTAAACCTTTTGTAGTTTGGAATTTAGCTACAGCTTTTTGTGTAGTTTCTCCATAGTCTCCATCTATCACCCCTTGATAGAATCCTAAAGCCTTTAATTGCATTTGTAAAACTTGGATTTCCAAACCTTTCATCCCTGGGTTGAGAACAGTTTGTTGAATAGGTTGGGGTTTAGGTGTTGCTGCTATTACTTGATTTGTTGATAAACCTAAACAACAAGTCAATATCAGGAGAAAACGAGAACTAGGTGATAGTAAATATCGGATCATTGCTAGTGGTTTATTTTCCCCTTTCTTCCTCGTTATGCTCATTTTTGATTCTCCCGATGATTGATGATTGATTTGATATTTAATTGCGGATATTTAAACTTCTGGTTCAGAATCTTTCACCGCTAAGGTAACAGACTTTTGACGATTTGTAACAGGGGTTTCTAAAATTGGTTGCTGGTTAGTGGTTTTTTGTTTACCTATGTTATCTCTTTGGTTGATTAAATAAATACTCATTAAGGTTAATAACACTCCCATCCATTGAATAGGAGTAAGCACTTCTGAAAGTAAAAGATGTCCAAAAAGTAAGGCAAAAACTGGCGTGAGAAAGGTGAGAGAACTTAAACTGGTTAAACTACCTGTGGATGCAAAATAGAAGAATAAACCATAGGCGATCGCACTTCCGAAAATAGTTGCATAACTTAAAGCTAACCAATCAGATAATACTAAATTTTGCCACTGTTGCCTTTCTACAACAGCAGATACCCCCCACAATGGCAAACCACCTATGATTATATGCCAACCTGTAGCAATTACCGGATCAGCATATTTACAGACATAACGGATCAGTACAGTTCCCACAGCCATTGATAATGCTGCTAATAACATCAACAATTCACCGCTGTTAAATAAATCCTGCCAGTTATCAGTAGTAATTTCGACACCAGAACCCAGGAGGTTAAAAATCCACTCTTCCGGTAAACCAATTAAACTAATACCAGCTACACCCAATCCTAACCCTAACCATCCCCAGATACCAATATGTTCTTTAAATAACCACAAGGACAGTAAAGCTACGGCTAAAGGTTGAGAGTCTATCATCACTGAACCTAACCCTGCGTTGGTTCTGACTAACCCTTCTGCTAAAAATCCTTGAAATAACGTACCATCAACAAGGGCAAAAATAATTATCCACATCCATGCTAACCATCCTTTGGGTTGGGATCTACCCATTATTGCAGCCGCTATGAGAATTAACACCCCCGCAGGTATTAAACGCACTCCCGCCATGAATAATGGTGTGGTGTGAGGGATGACTCCTTTCATCGCTACCATTGCTGTACCCCAAAGGAAAAAGGGTGCTATTAACAGTAGGGAAGCTAGGGTAGATTTTGATCCTCTAATTTGCAGTTGCATGAGTTAAATTTTGTCTTTGGTAGATTAAATGGAAATATTACTTTACCTAATTTTACATAAACATTGCTATTTCTGAAGAAGGGAATAGGGAATAGGGAACAGGGAATAGTCATAAAATAAGAGTTTATTCTTACCAATTACCAATTACCAAATTTCTGAAGAAGGGAATAGGGAACAGGGAACAGGGAACAGGGAATAGTCATAGAATAAGAGTTTATTCTTACCAATTACCAATTACCAAATTTCTGAAGCAGGGAATAGGGAACAGGGAACAGGGAACAGGGAACAGGGAATAGTCATAGAATAAGAGTTTATTCTTACCAATTACCAATTACCAATTACCAATTACCAAAATTAATATGAAGTTGAATTTTGAACCTTATTATTATACGAATTTAGGCTCGGCTTATTTAGGTGATAGTCGAGAATTACTAAAATGTGTTCCTGATGATAGTATTGATTTAATTTGCACTTCTCCACCTTTTGCACTGTTGAGAAAAAAAGAATATGGGAATGTGGATGCTGATCAATATATTGCATGGTTTTATGATTTTGCTATCCAATTTCACCGCATTCTTAAACCTAGTGGTTCTCTAGTTATTGATATTGGTGGTAGTTGGATAAAGGGTATTCCTGCACGTTCACTTTATCATTTTGAATTAGTGCTTTCTTTATGTAAATCTCCAGCAAAAGGTGGTTTAGGTTTTTATTTAGCTCAAGAATTATATTGGTATAATCCCGCGAAATTGCCAACTCCCGCAGAATGGGTAACAATTCGTAGAGAAAGGGTAAAAGATGCTGTAAATACTGTTTGGTGGTTATCTAAAGAACCCCATCCTAAAGCTAATAATAAAAGGGTGTTGAAACCTTATAGTAAGTCTATGAAAAATTTACTAAAAAATGGTTATCAACCCAAAATTAGACCTTCAGGACATGATATTTCTGATCAATTTACTCATGATCGAGGTGGTGCTATTCCTCCTAATTTGATTGATGGTAGGGAAAATCAGGAACAAGAAGAAATGGGAACACAAACAGTTATTGAAGAAATTTTAACGGAGGATTCTGTATATCCTGTTAATGTTATTTCTGCTGCTAATACTGCTGCTAATGATGTTTACCAAAAACGTTGTAAAAAGGCAGGTTTTAAACCACATCCGGCGAGATTTCCTGCTGCTTTACCAGAGTTTGTAATTAATCTTTGTACAGAACCTAATGATGTGGTTTTAGATCCTTTTGCTGGTTCAAATATGACGGGAAAGGTGGCAGAAAGTTTAGGGAGAAATTGGTTAGCTTTTGAAATTAATGAGGGTTATGTTCAAAGTTCAAAGTTAAGATTTTTAGATGATGAAGAATAATATTGTCTGAATTTGTCAGAATCAGGATAACCAGGATTTGAGGATATACAGGATTGTTATTTTTAAATTGTCTGTGAACATTGAATAATTATAAATTTTGATTCAGATAAAAATATATTTCCTATCATTCACAATAAACCATCAGTTATCAAAAACCATCCTGAAAATCCTCAAAGTAAATTAATTTCCTGGACTCCTTAACAAAGCTATAAAACCAGCTTGAACAAAATGAATATCAGCAGTTACAGCATAAGTTAATCCCTGCTCTTTCATAACAACAAATGAGATACAATCTGTTAAACCCCAATCTTTATCTTGACGACTATTATAAAGTTCCAGCGCACGCATGAGAAGTTTTGTATCTACACTGACAACTTTAATATTATCTGTTTGATAACACTGATTAATAAACTGAACTGATGCTGTGCGGTTTACTGCACTTAAAGCATTACCAACTTCTATCAAAATTGCTTCTGTAACCCATACTTCAACCGCATTTTTTACCGTTGGTAATAATGCTTTTGCTTGAGTATGGTATTGATCATTTTTGTTCAGTAAAGCCTGAATAAATACGGTATCTAAAAATAGTCTTTCTTGATTCATTCTCTTATCTCATTGTCATATTTAGGAGTACCATATAAATAAAAATCATGTTGAATTGACCAATTACTTGGTGCTTCAATAGTTCCTGTTAATGCCTCTAGTACATCCCAAGCATTACCCTCATGATGATGTTTTTCTGAAATTTCCTTGCATGGATATGTGGTTGCAGAATGTTCAATTTCTAAAGTAACTATTTCTGGTTTTCGTGTTTGAAAAAGTTGAATCAGATTATTTAAGGCTTCTTCTTTATTTGCACCTAAACTTTGACATTCTGGTAAACTTAACAATGTAGCTTTAACCGTGCCGTCTTCTTGATTTTCAAGCAATACATCATAAGTTAATTTAGGTGCAATTGTGGAAAGAGCATTTTTAATAGCTAAAATCATGATATTTTTACTCTTCTAACTCTATATTTATGATAACATGATCTTGTCAGAATCAGGATAACCAGGATTTAAAGATGTACAGGATTGTTATTTATAGATTTTCTGTGAATATTTAATGATTATAAATTATGATTTAGAGGAAAATATATTTTCTATCATTCACAAAAACTTATTTTTTCTAAAAAACATCCTGAAAATCGTTTAATCCTGGATATCCTGATTCTGACATTATTAACCAATACTCCAATCTTCCAAACGCAAATTAGGCACTTTTTCAAAATCCTTCCAATTACGAGTTACTAAAATTCCATTCACTGATAAAGTAATTGCAGCAATGCGTAAATCTTGAGTACCAACGCGGATTTTTTGCTTAACTAATTCAGTGTAAATATTACCCGCAGCTTCGGTAAATTGTAGTAAATTGACAGTTTTTAAAAACTCTAGATTAGTATAAAAATTGGCATAAGCTAACACTAATTTATCCGATGATGAAGCATTTCTAATGACATTAAATCTACCTCTTAATTGTTCCTCCGCAGTAATTATAGTTATAGCAATTTCTTCAAAATTTACACTATTAACACGCTGTACAATAAATGGGTTTCTGCGTTGAAACAGAGAAACATGATCTGTATCCAAGATCCATAAACTCATTAGATATTCTCCTGATTTTCTATAGTTTGGTTATTTTCCTCCATTTTTGTATCTAATTCATGACGATATTCTGCTATGTACTGCTGTACTTCATCAAAATGTGGATCATCTTCAAACATTCCGGCAAATTTCATCCAAGGATTTTCTTTTTTAGCTGGTTCAATTTCTAAAGTAACTATTTCTGGTTTTCTCTCTTGAAAAAGTTGAATCAAATTATTTAATGCTTCTTCTTTAGTAGCACCTAAACCTTGACATTCTGGTAAACTTAACAATATAGCTTTAACTCTGCCATCTGCTTGATTTTCAATCAGAACATCATAAGTTAATTTAGGTGCAATTGTGGAAAGAGCATTTTTTACATCTAAAATCATGATATTTTTACTCTTTTAACTCTCTATTGATTATAACATTATCTTGTCAGAATCAGGATAACCAGGATTTTAGGATGTACAGGATTTTTATTTTTAGATTCTCTGTAAATATTTAATGATGATAAATTGTGATTCAGATAAAAAATATATTTCCTATCATTCAAAGAAAACCATAAATGATCAAAATCATCCTGAAAATCCTAATTATGAAAAAATTCCAATATTATAAAAGTGCGCTAACCACTGTCAACGCACCCCAAAAATGACAAAAATCTAACAAAAATTCAACTACCTAAATTAACCAAACTCGTTACTATTTTCACTCCAAATACATCTTCAAACACAGATTTTTTATAATCTAAACTCCAAAGTTCTAAAGCACAATCATCATCAGATGTAGATGGAAAAATCAACATTTTTAATTCTTTAGAATCAGGTAAATATTCACACTGAACATGAGAAACTGCTCCTATTTGTCTCCTGTCTAAAGCAACTGCTAATCTGAGAATTGCACTCAGTTGACAAACCATTTGTTTTTGTTCTTTATGCAGTAAGTTTTTATAGTTTTCATGTTTTTTCTTGGGTACAGATTTACGATGATAACGGGCTAAATTAGCGATAATTTCTATTTCCGTTTCGTTATAACCCAATAATTCACCATTCCTAATTAAATAGTAAGAATGTTTATGATGTGCAGAATGGCTGATATAATGACCACAATTATGTAAAATTGCAGCCGCCCATAGTAATTGACTTTCATCTTGACTCCAAGTATGTAATTTTCCTTGGGTTTGATCAAATATACTTGATGCAAATTTAGCGACACGTTCACTATGTTCTAAATTCACATTATATTTTTGGGCAACTTTGAGAATGTTTCGCTCTTTAATTGATGTTTGATAACGTAATCTGTTGTCAATTAAACCATGTGTTAACATCCAATCTACAATTACACCTTCTCGTAAAGAGCGCTCACACAGTACAATTGATTCTACATTTAACAGACTCATTACTTCCTGTAAAATTACTGCACCAGCGAGTATAACTTCTGACCGTTTTTCTGGCATCCCAGAAATAGCCGCCCGTTCTACATTATTCATTCTGCGTAATCTTGTCACCCAAGTACGTAAATCTTGGAGTGTAAATTGATAACCATTGAGGGGAGAAGGAACAAACCCCATTTTTTCCTTAGCGTGGATAATAGCGATGGTTTCAATAGTTCCAGATGTTCCCACTAACTGGGGAGATTCATTTTCCTGGAGATGGGAAAGTACCTCATCTACAGACCTTTCTAACATTCCCCGTGCATAGGCTTGTAAATATTGAAATTCTTTATCACTAATAGGATCAGTGATGATATACTCACCTGTGAGTCGGACTGCACCTACTTTTGTACTGGTGAGACTACGAGGTTCTTGGGAGTCTCCTAAAATTAATTCCGTTGAACCTCCACCGATATCTACAATGATGTGGGGTTGGTGATTAAATTCCATTCCCGAAAGTACACCTAAATAGATGCGTCTTGCTTCTTCCTGGCCGGAAATGAGGTCAACATTTAAACCTAATTCTGTTTCTATTTGGTGGATAAAGTCCCTACCGTTGGGAGATTCACGCACCGCACTGGTGGCTACAGCAATTATACTTTCTGCTTCTAAACTTTTAGCTAATTCTTGAAATCTTCCTAGACAGGCGATCGCCTTTTTGATCACTTCTGGTTTTAATTCTCCTGTTTCTAAATTGCGATCGCCTAATCTTACTGTTTCTTTTTCTTTGGCAATCATTGTAAAAGCTGGTATTGCCGGTTCAATTTTTACCACTACCATGTGTAAAGAATTAGTGCCGATATCAATAGCTGCAATAATTCTATTTTGCTTAACTGGTTGATTTTGTACAGTATCCCAGTCAGCTGAAACTACATTCAGCATTTATGTTTCTCTCTCTTAAAGAACGGATGAATAAATTGATTTGTGGGTTTAGTCCACACTCAATATCTACTATGTACAATCTATTACAATCTATGGGTTTTTGCCAAAAATCAGGAGGCATGAGTCAGCAAATGACGATATTCTAGAAATGTGAAATGTGAAAATATGTAAAGCCTCAAATATGCTCAACACACCAGAAAGTCACCAAGAACCATTATGGTTAGTAATTATTCGGCTATTACGCTGGCATAAACCCGAAGGTAGATTAATTTTAATGATCCCCGCACTCTGGGCTGTGTTTTTGGCCGCTGCTGGTAAACCCCCAGTACCCTTAGTAGGAGTGATTATTTTAGGTACTCTGGCTACTAGCGCCGCTGGTTGTGTTGTCAATGACTTATGGGATCGAGATATAGATCCCCAGGTAGAAAGAACACGCGATCGCCCCTTAGCTTCCCGCGCTTTGTCTGTGAAAGTAGGAATCGTCGTTGGTATCATTGCCTTAGCTTGTGCGGCTATTCTCGCCTTCTATCTTAACCCGTTGAGTTTTTGGTTATCCGTAGCAGCCGTACCCGTAATTTTACTTTATCCTGGTGCAAAACGGGTTTTTCCAGTACCTCAGTTAGTCCTTTCCATTGCTTGGGGTTTTGCAGTTTTAATTAGCTGGAGTGCAGTCACACAAAACATTTCTACTCCCACTTGGTTACTTTGGGGCGCTACTGTACTTTGGACTTTAGGTTTTGATACTATTTATGCTATGAGCGATCGCCAAGATGATCAACGCATAGGTGTAAATTCTAGTGCTTTGTTTTTTGGTAAATATGCCCCTTTAGCTGTTGGTATTTTCTTTATCGGTACAATTATCCTATTAGCTTTGGAAGGAATTTCAACTAATCTCAACATCTTTTTTTGGATTAGTTTAATCCTAGCTACAGGTGGTTGGATCTGGCAAATTATCAACTTACAAAAACCAGAACTACCTAACCCTGTCTATGGTTTAATGTTTCGTCAAAACGTCTGGATTGGTTTTTTAATTTTAGGCGGAATGATTGTCGGTTCTTTTTCCATCATCTAAATAGGGGTTGCTGAAAAAGTCTGTTCGTGGAGGTAGGGAATAGGGAATAGGGAATAGGGAATAGTTTCAGCTATCTATCATCCCCAAATTTTTGGATTTC
>RDXV01000183.1 GCA_004292695.1 Nostocales cyanobacterium
TCCGTTTCAAGTCTCCCAATGCCCTATGGCGACTATACCTAAATTTTACCATAAAGCCGTCCTAGAAGGACGGGGCTTGTATCCCATTATTTTCGGTCAAGCTAACTAAGCAGCTACTTTCTTTCTTTTACTGACAGTAGCACCCATAGCAGCTGCCAAGCATATACCACCTAAAATACCAGGTTCGGGTACTGATTGTGGGGAATTGCCGACTTTGATCTGAAATGCCAGATTAGAACGTGATGGTGCAGAACCCACCCAACTTAATGCTGTTTTTCCTGTTAAGGTAAATGGTGCGGAAAAATTACTCAAGCCTAAATAATCTACATCAGAATTTGCACTGCCTGAAGAAGATAAACTGCCAATAGATGTACCATTAAATACCAAGTCTGTTAACGAGACGGTATTTTGGAGATTGTTACCACTACCCCTATTGGCAAAAGTGCGTAAATAAATCTGGTTAACTGGCCCACTAAAGGCTTGAGAAAATAAGGAAATAGTCTGGTTAGCATCAAAAACTTGATAATTCACTGCGCTGCCTGTATATTCCAACCTAAAATCCCATACTTTTCCATTACCCCAAGCAAAATTACTAGCACCTACAGGAGTACCATTTGCCGTATTAATCCCTAATTCCCGCTCTCCCGTATTAGAACTATTGTTCCCAACTCGTCCTTCGGCAACGAATAATTCTGTGAATTGCCCAGTATTTATTAATGTCCGAAAGTCTACATCATCAAATCCAGGAATAGCGTCTTGGGATGTTAAAGGAGTTAAGGTTACGGCTTTTGCCTGGTTGGGAGCTATACATAAACCCAAGGTAACTAATGCAAAAATTAACAGTGATTTAGACTTGTGTGAAGTTAGCATAATTTCTCCTAAACTAGAAATGATCAGAAAATCTTGTGGTTAATACTTCCGTAATATTGCTTAAAGCACATTCGTTTGATATATAACTATAATACTCTCTTATTATGAGTGTATGACCAGCTTTAAACAAAGATCATCTAAATTTAGCTAGAACTTCACATTGCATCTTGGTCATGTTTTTCCAACTCCATGTATCAATAAAAAAACCCAGAAAGATAAAACTTCCGGGTTTAATTAGTATCATTTAGACTTGAGTATTTTTGCTGAGGAGAGGAGGCTTTATTTACGGAAAGTCGCTTTTACTGCCAGGGTGAAGGAATAGGAATAGTTGACAGAACCTTATCTGCCATTAGCCTTAAAGCTGTTTTACCACAACTGGGACAGGTAATTTCTAGATACTGGGATGAGGTGATATCTACCTCACTCAAAATACCTTGTTTACAATGCCAACATTCAAATATGACTCTGCTAACTGGTTGGTTACAGTCTAATATCTTGACGTGCTGGGCTGGAGTGGGTTGACTGTCTATTTTTCTGGGTTTGGGGAATTTTTTAATTTCTTGAGTTTCCATTGTTGTACCTGCTTGAGTCTCTACTAACTTTAGCTTTTAGGTTGGGAGTTATGATAGTTTCACTCATCCGTTGTTGCACTTGATCGGGAAAAAGGCTTAAAACCCACCAGATCCCCGACTTCTGTCCAAGTTTGATCATTTATTTACGTTGTTGAAAAAGAAGTCGGGGATCTTCAATTGTGATAACATTAAATTAGATGCAAATTTAGTGTAGAGTTATTTTCATGATTAATTTAAGTCGAGATATTCAATCACTTTCAACTTTTAAGCGCAATACTAATGAACTAATTACGCAGATGAAAGCAACTGGAAACCCAGTAGTTTTAACAGTTAATGGTAAAGCAGAGTTAGTAGTACAAGATGCTGCTGCTTATCAAAAATTACTTGATACTTTGGAGAAGTTAGAAACTCTCATTGGTATTAAAAAAGGATTGGAAGATATAGAAACAGGGAATACACAATCTTTAGATCAGTTTATTGAAGAGATGCAGACAAAACATGGAATTTCAGGTTAAATTAACTGGTAATACTAAATTAGACCCTAACAGTTACATTTTTTTAAAGCAGAGGAAATTTATGACTTTAAAAGAGTTAGAACCTCAATTATTGCAATTAACTAATAAGGAAAAAGCCCAGGTTATTCAAATTCTTTCTCAAAGTTTAGCTAACAATATTCAAGGTGTTGAGAAAAACCCTGATGTCTGTGGTGGGAAAGCTTGTATTGCTAATACGCGGATTCCTGTTTGGGGTTTGGTGAATGCTCGTCGTTTAGGATATAGTGAAGTTGATTTATTACAAAATTATCCTAGTTTATCAGCTATAGATTTAGTTAATGCTTGGAATTATGCAGAAACTTTTAAGGAGGAAATTGAAAGAGATATTCAAGAAAATGAGGAAGATGAATAAATGGCTGATCTCTATGCTGATAAAACTTAACAAAACTCCTACATTAGTAGGGTGAGTCAGATTCTATAAATCATGTAAATAAACAGATTTTTCATATCTGATACACCCTATAACAGTGGAAAAGCTAATTTCTAGAAATTTAGCGTGAGAATGAATAAAGCTAAATATTTTTTGTTTTTTGCATACTTCTGAATACTTGCGTTATGTAACTAATTTAGCAATCCCAATGATCACTTTTACAAAAGGAACGAAATAAAAAACTAAAAGCGTTAGGATTAGCACCAGAAATTGATACAGAAATAGAAAAAGAATTTTGGCAAGATGAAGGACTTTCTTATAAACGTTTATTAGAAGAAGTCCCCATTGATAAATTACATTTAACTACCATCGGGACAAAAAACTTAGAACAATCTGTAAAACAACTCACTCAAATTGGTGATATTAGTGAAGGAATCAATACTATATCTACAACCTTTGAAAAATTTATTGGTAAACATAAAGTTTCGTATGTTTTGGAAGGTAAACAATTAGTAGATTTTGATAATCCAGTTGATAGCTATTGGTATGAACAACATCAAGTAAATTATACTGATAAATTTGAAGCTGTTTGTCAAACTCTTAAAAATAGTGAACTTGAGGAAGATAATGAATGGAATAAATTGATTAGTTTAGAAAATTTTGAATTAGCTTGGGTTAAAGCGAGAAATAATGTTTTTAATGAATCTTTTTATGATGAAGTGGAAATCCGATTATTTGAAAGTAATTTGGATGAGAATTTACAGATTTTGATTGATAATCTAGTTGATAAATTATACTCAGATAATTTGTTCCCTTCTAATCAAGATATTGACTATAAATTTGTCAAAGGTAGATCAAAAGGTCGTCCAAAACAATTAATTCGTTTAGAAGAAGAAATATTAGCTATTGCAATTTTGCAAACAATTGGCAAGAGTAAAAATCAAAGTTTTTATTCTTATCAACTAAAATTAGAACAGACAGAAGATTTATATGAAGATTACTTTCCTAAATATAAAAAGTTCCTAGATGCATCTAGAGAAAGTGCTAATTCTTATCCAAAAGGTGCTGTTCTAAGAACTGACATACAATCATATTATGTCACAGTTATTCAACAACAATTGCTTGATATTACTATCAAAGAGATGGGAATTAATAGTATAAGAATTGAATGGTTACTTAGTAAAATCTTGCGACAAAATTTGAGCAATGGACATGAGGACGGTATAGGACTTAAACAAGGAACTTTAACATCTGGGTTTTATGCAAATTTGTATCTAAAAGCTGTAGATAATTATTTTGCCAATGAACCTAAATGGAAACATCAACTTTATTTTCACCGTTATGTTGATGATATTATTGCGGTGGTAAATAATGGTAAATATCTCGAATTGTTAGAAACTGAATTACAAGATAAACTCAATGATTTAGGACTAAAACTTAATCAAGATAAAACCGAATATTATCATAATATATCAGATTTTCTACCCAGTACCGAGCTAGATACTGATTTAGATAAATTAAACAGAAAATTTAATATTATGCTTGTTTATTTATGGAGAATGAATTATGATTATCGCACTGAATTTGAGTTAGCGAATAGTAGTCATGATGAAAAATTATGGTGGAATTTGATAAAACTATATCAACAATGTTTATATTCTCTGGGAGTTTATGTAACAGAAACCCGGTTAAGTCGGAAAATATATCAAAAATTAAATTCAGAAAAATTAAATACAAAAAAACAGTTAGAATTTCCATCTTTCCCTACAGATGATAACTTTATTATCATTTCTCAATGGAGTAGTAAATTTCAAGAATCTAATCGTACTTGGATTTATGAAAAAAACTTGATTAAATCTCAAGTTGTTAATCTTTTTAAGGAAAGTTTAAAAGAAGTACGAGAAATTACCAAGTTTTTGAAGGAAAAAGGCAACTCGATAAGTAAACAACAAAAAAGAGAAGAAAATATAAAACATCGAAAGCTACAAACCCGCATCAGATCCTGTGTGAATAAATTACTAATTTTAGGATTTGATCAAGTTTGGCAAGATATTGTTGACTTAATTTGTGATCCTGATTTATTTGTAATTCGTGATTTACTAGATGTAATTATTGGTTTAGCTTCTCAAGGATATACAGATGCTATTAAACAACTATGGACATTTTATCAAAATGGAAACATAGCAACTGAAGAACCTAGTGAATATGTCCGCGCTATTTTAATTGAATCATTCCGATTTTTACCAATACTAAAATCAGAGGATTGGGAATTAATATTTGACTCTGCAACATTACCAAATAAATCTAAGGTAGAAAAACTAAAAGCAACGGAAACTTGGTTATATTTAGGACATCTTGCTAAACCCTATGTACAACCTCAACATCTTCAAAATGTTGTTAATGCTCTAAAAATTGAAACCATTACTAGACTCAAGAAAAATTACATCCTAATTTTAGGAATGTACAATCATGACTTACCAAACCTAAATGATTTTCTTTCTGATGAAGAGAAAAATGATTATTTAATCAAAGATTCTTTAAAATTAGCAGCATCAGGAAAAGTTGCAGAAATATTCAAACAAATTGAACCCCCAAGAGTTAGACAATATTACAACCCCAAACAAAAATCAGTCACTAAAGATCAAAAATATTCCCTGTAAAAAATATCATCATTTCTATGTCACAAACCCAACTCAACCCAGAACAACTAAAAATCATCAACCATATCCAAGGAGCATTATTAATATTAGCTCCCGTAGGAACTGGAAAAACCAGCGTTTTATCAACAAGAGTAAAAAAAGCAATTGAAGCAGGTATTCCCCCAGAAAAAATTCTCTGTTTAACCTTCACCAACCGCGCAGCAAAAGAAATGCAGCAACGGTTAGCAAAAATGTGTCCTCAACAATTTCGCTATATCACCATCAAAACATTTCATAGTTTATGTACTTCCATCCTCAGAAGAGACGCGAAAAATATCGGTTTACCAGCAGATTTTGTAGTTTATGATGATACCGACTGCTTAGGAATAGTTAAAGGTATTTTTAGATTACGTGACGACAAAAAAGTGCAAGAGAAATTATCACAAATAGCAGATTGCAAAATCAAAGCTAGTCATTTACAACTATCTCCTAATTATCCCCTAAAAAAATTATTTGCACCATTAGGAATAGATGATGCAAAATTAGCTAGTAAATATCAAAACCTTTTACAAGAACGTCATGCTTTAGATTTTGCTGATTTAATCTTTTATATTCGTTCCCTATTTTCCTATTATCCAGAAATCAAACAAACATGGCAAGAAAGTTTTGATTTTATTCAAGTTGATGAAGTCCAAGATACCCATTTATCAGAATATGAAATTGTTAAATGTTTAGCATCTCGTACTGGTAATATTGCCATGATTGGAGATTTAGATCAAACTATTTATGAGTGGAGAGGTTCAGAACCAGAACAAGTTGTCAGTCAATTTAAACAAGATTTTCAACCTCAAGAATATTCCCTAACTTGGAACTACCGCGCTACTACAACCTTACTCAATACTGCTTCTGTATTTGCTGATTCCTTTGCAACTAGATATACAAAAATAACTCCTGCTCCTAGTTGTGAAAACGGAGAATTAATTTCTATTTATGCTGCTAAAAATGAAACTGATGAGGCAAAATGGATTGCTGAAAAAATCCAGAATCTAGCTAAAAATAATCCTGACTTTAACTATACTCGTATTGCTGTTTTAACCAGAACTCATAAACGCATAGCTGTTATTAGTCAAACTTTAGAAAAACTAAATATTCCCTGTATAACCGTTGAACAACACCAATTTTTTGCCCGTCAAGAAATTAAAGACGCTCTTGCTTATTTACGTTTTATTATCAATCCTTTTGATACAACTTCACTGTTAAGAATGTTATTACGTCCGAGTCGCGGAATCGGTAATGTTACTCTGAACAACATTATTAAAGAAGGTGAAATTTGTGGTTTTAAATTAACCGATATGGCGGCTACACAAACCTTTATTGATGGTGATCCATTTACTAATTTAATAACTGCTTATGAATCAGAAACTATCGTAGTTTTTGATGTAGAAACAACCGGTTTTATCACAGGTAAAGATGAAGTAATTGAAATCGCAGCTATCAAATTAATTAAAGGTAAAATATACTCAGAATTTCATCATTACATTAAAAATACTATTCTTGTGGGAGAGTCAGAACAGATACATGGTTATAGTGATGAATTTTTAGCCGTAAATGGTAGAGATGCAATTGCTGTATTTTCCGAATTTATAGAATTTATCCAAAATGCTTTTTTAGTTGGACATAACGTAGGTTTTGATATTAAAATGATTATAGCTAACGCCCAAAAACTAGGTTTATCAACTCCTCAACTTCAATGGGGAGATACATGGGATTTAGCAAAACGTTTTATTTCTGCAAATAGTTATAAATTAGAATCCTTAGCAACTCAATTAAACTTAAAACAATTACCCACCCATTGCGCTATAGATGATGCACGCACAACAGTAGAACTCTTAGCAATTTTAATCCCTTTAATTAAAGTTCGTGCTGATTATCGTCAAGCATTAGTTTATCGTTATGGAGAACAATTTGAAACCTTAGCGAATGAAATTGAAATTTGGAAAAATGATAGTCAAAAAATCCGCCCAGCAGATTTATTAGGTAAAATATTAATAGACTCTGGATTATATGACTATTATCAAGAACATGAACGAAAAAGATTAGAAAGTTTTAAAACTTTAGTAAAAATATTTCAAGAAAAAGATAACTTAGAATTACATCCTGATACAGCACTCAGAAATATTATTGAATATACAACATTAGCAAAAAACGTAGATCAAATATCTCAAGAAAATAATCAAGTTATGGTAATCACAGTACATCAATCAAAAGGTTTAGAATTTGATACTGTGTTTTTAGCAGGTATGTGTGAAGAAGAATTTCCCAGTTATTTTAGTTTGCGAGATAACAAATTAGAAGAAGAAAAAAGATTATTTTATGTAGCCTTAACCAGAGCGAAAAAAAAGTTATTTCTCTCCTGGTTTACCAAAGATACTTATAAAAACACTAAAACCCACAGTCAGTTTATTGATTTATTACCTAGTGAATATTTAATTTCTTAAACATTAGCGGTGATGTATTAATAACTATTTTATTCATGTTTACTCATCTAGTGATGCAATTTCCTCTGCTAATTCGACCGCAGTATATTGAAAAGGAGAAACCTGATAACGAATCAGAACATCCATAAATTCTATTCTGTTTAAACCTGCTATTTCTGCGGCTTTACCTTGAGATATTGATCCTAATTCATACCATTTAACAGCAGCAGCTATTTTCATTTCTCTGGCCAATTCATCAGGTGATTTTCCTAATGTGTGAAAAATACTTTCTGGTAATTCTATAGATATGGTTGTCATGATTAGGTAGTTGAAATTAATAATATAATTGTAATATAGCAGTCCTGAACGGTTTGTGAGAAACATAAAAAAATATCCCCTGACAAACCCAGAGGATATCAAAAACCCGTCAAAAAAGATTAATTAACTAACCAGCAACCAAAGCCGGCTCTTTCACAGATTGCAGCAGTTCAGTATAAAGCGAATCCAACTGACTCGCTACACCATCCCAACTAAACTTACTCATAATCCGCATACTAGCATTTCTACCCAAAGCTACACGCCATTCAGGATTTTCTAAAATTCGATCAATAGCATTACTAAACGCTGCTACATCTTGCGGTGGTACTAACAAACCAGTATTTTCATTCACCACACTAAACTGAAGTCCACCCACATCACTAGCAATTACCGGTGTACCACAGGCCATAGCTTCCACCGCCACAAGTCCAAAAGGTTCATAATGGCTAGGGATCACGCACACATCAGCCGCAGCGTAATAATTTGGTAAAATTTCCTGTTTCAACAACCCAGGGAAAACAGTACAGTCACCCATCCCCAATTCTTTCACAATTCCCTCAATGCGATCGCGTTCCCTACCATCGCTATTTCCCGGTGTACTTCCCCCACCAATAATTAACTTGAGGTTTTTATCACCGTAAAACTTCGACTCCCGCACCGCACGTACCAAAGTTTCAATACCTTTCCGTGGATCAAAACGTCCCACATATAACACCACCTTAGCATCTGGAGCAATTCCCAAAGTCGCTCTTGCAGTGTCTCTATCCACAGAACCAAAATGGTTAACATTCGTACCACAAGGAATAATATCAATGTTTCCTTGTTGAGAAACCAAAGTTTTCATGTGGTGTTTTTCCTGTGGACTTGTGGCCACAATTCTTTCCGCTGTTTCTAAAACTTCTTTTTCCACTGCTAAACGTTGACTAGCAACCAAAGGAATATTTTCTATTGTGTTATATTTGACGATTCCTAAAGAATGATAAGTATGAACCTGTTTACTTCCTTGAATTTTTTTTAATTGCAAACCAACCCAACTGGATAACCAGTAGTTGGTATGCACCACTTCATATTTAATACCGTTCTCTTTTTGAAATTTCAACAACTGTTTAACAAATTCTGGCAAATACTGAAAACCATTATCTCTTGGCACAAATTCCACAGGTCCAGACGTTAACCTAATAGTTCTGCAACGGGAATTATGTTGACAAATATCTTCTTGATCAGAACTCACTTTTCGACTAAACATATCAACTTCCCATCCTAGTTGGGATAGTGCTTCACCCACTTGACGGACATATACATTTTGTCCTCCAGCTTCCTCTTTGCCAATTTCAATTGCCGGATCACCGTGAACTGAAATCAAAGCTATGCGTTTGTTACTGGTTGAGTTCATAAGTTGTGCGTTGCTGATAATCACAAGGTAGTAAATCTGAAGTTTTCAGTTACTTTTAATATATAACCGAAGGCTTGAGATGAGTTTTTACGTATTCTTCATTGTAAATTATAAATTTCTTTTTTGGTGGTTATTTTTGCTCGAAAATTACCTAATTTTGAATATAAATATCCAATAGCTTTTATAGATTTAATTCTATTTTTTTATTTATTTAGGATTAATCAAAAACGAGAATTATAATTTTAAAACACTAAAGATGATCATTAACTACTTACTAATTAATGACTGATATGGAGAAATAAAATTCCCACAAAAGTATTATTGAATTATTTTCAATGTGTATTTGAAAGTACCTGCTGATGGGAAAAAAATTGCAGTTTATTATTTATTAAATATTATGCAATGAGTTTTCTACAGAGTTACCCAGCCTACCAAGCTGTTTTGGTGTAAATACCCCCATGATAAGTGTATTTACTCATGCTATTATTGTGGATTATTTTTTTTTGTTAAATAAGATACGATTTTGTAAAAAAGTTAAACAGATAAATGTAAAACTGTATATTTAGCTACTTAAATAAAATATATCTCTTAAAACATTTTTCCGTAGGTTGGGTTGAACGAAGTAAAACCCAACGTAAACTCAACGTATTTGTTGGGTTTCGTTCCATTGCTTCGCAACGCTAACGCGAACAACCCAACTTACAAATCAAGATATTTTTGATTTTGGCGAAGGTCTTATTAAAAAAGATAACAATTAATTATTTGTATAACAAACTTTATATATCTGTTTAGCTTAAAATATTTACCATACATAAAGGTCTAATATTAAACTAATGACTAATGACTAAGTAAGTCAGCTTGAAAAAACCAAAGTATGTGACAAAATGTAAAATCCCTCAAAGTCTCTTCTCTATTGCCTTTTGCCTCTTGCCTCTTGCCTTGC
>RDXV01000036.1 GCA_004292695.1 Nostocales cyanobacterium
TTCAAGGTTCGGTGTCCTTCCGAGTCCCGCTCTCTTGCGGCTCTCTCTCAGGCACTTAATTAATATAACGAACCTTCCTTGGAATGTCAACTACTTTTTCAAAAAAAATTGAAAGAAATTTTTTAACGGCTGAAAGCTGCTCAGAATGGTAGGTTTAGGCAACAATGGTTTAGGAATTGTTGACTTATAGGAAGAGTGGATAGTGAATTTTCAGTCTGTTATAGCGGTTTTACATCAGTTCTGGGGTGAGCGCGGTTGTTTGATTGCTCAACCTTACGATATGGAAAAGGGCGCAGGAACGAAGAACCCACACACTTTTTTGAGGGCTTTGGGTCCTGAACCTTGGGCGGTGGCTTATGTTGAACCTTGCCGTCGTCCTACGGATGGGCGGTATGGGGAAAATCCCAATCGCTTTCAACATTATTATCAGTACCAAGTTTTGATTAAGCCTTCACCAGATAACATTCAGGAGATATATCTTGATTCTTTAAGGGCTTTGGGTATTCGTCCAGAAGATCATGATGTGCGGTTTGTGGAAGATAATTGGGAAGATGCGACGGTGGGGGCCTGGGGTACTGGCTGGGAAGTTTGGCTGGATGGGATGGAAATTACGCAGTTTACTTATTTCCAACAGTGCGGGGGTATTGATTGCCGTCCGGTGTCTATTGAAATAACTTATGGGTTGGAACGCTTGGTGATGTATCTCCAGCAGGTGGAGTCTATTACTAAGATTCAATGGACGGATGATATTACCTATGGTGATATTTTTCTTCAGGCTGAAATTGAGCAGTGTACTTATAATTTCGAGGTCTCAAGTCCTGAAATGTTGCTGAGTTTATTTAATATGTATGAACAGGAAGCATCACAGTTGACGGAAAGGGGACTGGTTGTACCTGGTTTGGATTATGTCATGAAGTGTTCCCATACTTTTAATTTACTGGATGCTAGGGGTGTAATTTCGGTGACAGAACGAACTCGCTATATTGGGAGGATTCGGCATTTAGCTAGGAAAGTGGCTCATTTATATGTTGAGCAAAGGGAAAAATTGGGTTTCCCGCTGTTAAAAAATTCACAAGCTGCTGTTTAGTTTCTGTTTAAGAAGATGGAGAATGTCTAGATGTTTGTTACCAGGTAGAGCCTAGTAACGAGGTAGAATGTTCAAAGTGTGAATTTTTGTAACTCCTCCAAAATAGGGGGAGTCTTTGTTAAATCCCAAAATAATGGTGTGTATCCAATGGCTAATGTTAGTGAAGTTTTAGAACCTATTGCGGCTTGGTTTCGTTCTTTGGGTATTCCTGAACCCATTACACATTGGGGACATCCGGTGATGATGGGGATTGTGATTTTTGTGGTGGGTACTTTTGTCGGTGTGTCTGGTTGGCGTGGTAAATTGCTACAAGATACAGATAAGGATGCTGCGGTGAAAAGTAAGAGCGCCCATCGTCTGTTAGCACCTTGGTTATTTATTTTCCTTGCAGGTGGTTATACAGGTGGTGTGTTGTCTTTGGTGATGCAGCATCAGCCTTTGTTTGAAAGTCCACATTTTTGGACTGGTTCTGTGGTGCTGTTACTGTTGTTGCTGAATGGTGTGATTTCTTTGAGTGGGTTTTTTGGAGATAAAGCCAGTTTACGGGCAGTACACGCCTATTTAGGAAGTACAGCACTGTTGATTTTGGTTGTTCATGCTGTATTAGGTTTGAATCTGGGTTTATCTTTGTAAGATTCATATTTTCCATTTTTTAAGTTTTGTTGGGTTGCGCTGTTGCTTAACCCAACCTACATTTTTGTTTATATGTGCGTGAATCTTAATTGATTAGCTCTTTTGATAATTGATTTGATAATTTACTTTTTATGATGCCAAGTAGTAGTGCAATTATTTGTCTGGCTTATATTCTGGGATTGTTGTTTACGGCTGTTCCTTGGGGTGGTGTTTGGGTTTTGGGACTGGGGATATTGGGGGCGGTTTTTTTTCGTAGGATTTCTATTGGATGGCGGGTTTCCAATAAACGAGAAAAGTCTATTACAAAAGCGAGGACAGGAAATAATCTTCCTTTAGCTACTCCTCATCCTAATGTATGGTTGATAGCGGGTTTAGTTGGTTTACTGGCAACTTTTTATTTTAATTTGCGAATACCACAACCTGGTGCAAAAGATATTAGTAATTTTGTTTCTAGTGAAAATAATAATAATCAAGAACAGTTAGTTATTGTGCGGGGAAAGGTGGCAAGTAATCCTCGTTTAACTCGTAGTCAAAGGGGACAATTTTGGCTGGAGGCGATGCAATTAGATGAGGTGAAAAATGATCAAGGTCCGTCTGATGTGCCTCAAGGGGTAACGGGAAAGTTGTATGTGACTGTTCCTATACTGCAAGCTACTGGTTTATATCCTGAGCAAGAAATAGCGGTAACTGGTATGTTATATAAGCCTAAAGCAGCTTCTAATCCTGGTGCTTTTGATTTTCAAAAGTATCTGAAACAGGAGGGTACTTTTGCTGGTTTAGTTGGTAAACAAATTAATGTTATTGATGAAGAAAGAAAGTGGGGATGGTGGCAAGTTAGAGAACAAATTGTACAATCACACGTAAGATTTTTAGGTGTTCCTGAAGGGACTTTAGTTAGTGCGATGGTTTTGGGTGGTAAAGCTGTTGATTTACCTTATGATATTCGGGATTTATTTGTTAAGGTTGGTTTGGCTCATGCTTTAGCTGCTTCGGGTTTTCAAACTTCTTTAATTTTGGGGGTAATTTTACAGTTAACGAGAAAGACAAATAAGGGTGTTCAGTTTTTTTGTGGTAGTTTGGGTTTAATTGCTTTTTTATGTTTGGCTGGGTTTCAAGCATCAATTTTAAGATCGGTAATTATGGGTTTTGCGGCTTTAATTGGTTTGGCTTTAGAACGTAAAGTTCAACAATTAGGATCTTTATTATTAGCCGCTAATTTATTATTGTTATTTAATCCTGTTTGGATCTGGGATTTAGGTTTTCAATTAAGTTTTTTGGCTACTTTGGGGTTAATTGTTACTGCTACTCCAATTACTAAACGTCTGGATTGGTTGCCGCCAATTTTTGCTTCTTTGATTGCTGTACCTTTGGCTGCTACTGTTTGGACTTTGCCTTTATTGTTGCATATTTTTAGTGTGGTTGCTGTTTATAGTGTGCCGTTAAATATTATTACTACTCCTTTCATTTCTGTAATTAGTATTGGGGGTATGTTTAGTGGTTTAGTATCTCTAATTGTTCCAGATTTAGGTAGTTATTTATCTAGTTTTTTGTATTATCCAACTCATTTGTTAATTCAAATAGCTGAGTTTTTTGCTAATTTACCAGGTAGTTCGGTGGCTGTTGGTAGTATTTCGATTTGGCAAATGTTAATTATTTATGGTTTAATTATTGCTACTTGTTTGGTTCGTTGGTGGCAGAAACGATGGTGGTTTGCTATTTTTCTCACTATAATTTTAGTTGTTGTCCCTGTTTGGTATTCTACAAATAATTTATTAAGAATTACGTTGTTGGCTACTGATAATGAGCCGATTTTGGTAATTCAAGATCGGGGGAAGGTAACTTTAATTAATAGTGGTAGTGAGGGTACGGGAAGATTTACAATTTTGCCTTTTTTAAAACAGCAGGGTGTTAATCAAATTGATTTGGCGATTTCTAGTGATTTTTTTGCTAATGAAAATGATGCTTGGTTGGAGGTAGTTAATGATTTACCAATTAAAAGTTTTTATGCTTATTCTGCTCAATTAGAAAAGAATTTAGAAATTCAAGCTATTCAAAATAAAATAGGAGAATATAAGGGTATTTATCAACCTTTGGGTTTGGGTCAAGTTGTGAATATGAGTGCAGGTATTGTACAATTTGTGAATGATGCTTTACCAATTTTTAAGTTGCAAATTTTTGGTCAAAATTGGTTGTTGATAGGTAATGTTAAATCTCAGCAGGTTGAACAATTAATGAAAAATGGTAGTTTATCTTCTCCCCAGGTGCTTTGGTGTCTACCTGAGTCTTTACAGGATTTGGTGAAGGTGTTGAAACCATCTGTGGCGATCGCAACTACTAATAATTTGGATAATAAGACTATATCTGCAATGAGTCAGGAAACTAAACTGTTCTTTACTGGTAAGGATGGGGCGATCCAATGGACTCCAAATGATGGTTTTCAGGCTTTTATTCAAGTTACAGAAAATAAATCTTCTAATTTGTAGTCATTGATAAAATATCATGTTATAATATCATAAGGGTTATTGTGGAAATATCCCTGTTTGATGAATTTTAATTTTAATAGTTTTGGAGAGGTGTCCGAGTGGTTGATGGTGACGCACTCGAAATGCGTTTTGGGGAAACCCAACGGGGGTTCGAATCCCCCCCTCTCCGTTGGTTTTTAGTAAGTTTTTGTTTCACGCAGAGACGCAGAGGCGCAAAAATAAGATTTTAAGAAGTAATATTTAAACAAGTCTCTATTGTGCAAGATACGGATTTTGAGAGTGTTGGTAGGTCATAACCGCCTTCTAAACCAAATAGGATTTTTGGGGTGATGCTTAAACAGTATTGAGTGAATAAGCTGAAGTTTTCTGGTTGTAATTCCATATAAGCTAGGGGGTCTTCTGATAGAGCGTCATATCCTGCGCTAACGATGAGTATGTCTGGTTGAAAGTTGCTTAAAAAGGGGATGATCTTTTTTTGCCATATTGGGTTATAGGTGTTAATATCGCTGCCTGGAGGTAGGGGTATGTTTAAAACATTGTTGTGACAACCCTGATCTGATGCTTTTCCTGTACCGGGGTAGGCGGGAAATTGATGTAAGGAACAATAGATTATTTGCGGGTTATTTTCTACAATGGATTGTGAACCGTTACCATGATGCACGTCCCAGTCTAAGATGGCTACTCGGTTTATTCCTGGTTGGGTGAGGGCGTATTCGGCGGTAATTGCAGCGTTAGAAAACAGACAAAAGCCCATTCCTGTCTCTCTTTCTGCATGATGTCCTGGTGGCCTTGCTAAAACAAAGGCGGGGTTATTTCTGGTTAATACTTGGTTGACTCCATCTAACCAGGCGCTTACTGCTAATAGTGCTACGTCATAACTGCGGGGAGAAATGGGGGTGTCTCCGTCTAAGTAACCGCCTCCGTTTTCAGCTATAGTTTTTACACGTTGGATATGTGCGGTGGTGTGAACTTTTTGTATCCACTGTATGATGTCTTGGGTGACTGGGGTGGGTGTTAACCAGGTGATTTTTTCGGCAAATGTGGCATTTTTTAAGGCTTCGACTATTGCTGTTAACCGTTCTGGTTTTTCGGGATGATAGCTGCCGGTTTTGTGTTCTAGAAATTCTTCTGAGTATATGACTGGTAGCATGAGGTGGTTTGGGTTGGTTTGTGGGTGATTGATTATAGTATAAGTTTTGGTCATAGAGAGATCGCACTGTCACTTGTTCTGGTGCTTGATTTAAAAACTTTCTGAACTGTTGTAGTTAAGCTGCTGTGCATTTAATTTGTATAAGTCTGGCGGGCAAGATGCCCACCCCACAAGATTTAACCATTTTAGGATTATACAATTTAGGTGCGTAACAGCTTATTGCGCGTACCTCAGTTATTTTACTTATTATTAATTTTCTGTTAAAGTAAAAACAAACTACTTTAAACCTATCAACTTACTGGGGTTAGATTTGCTGTGATGATGAATGGGTAATCTTTCCTTCTGCGGGTAATAGGTGAAAAACTCCCTTCCATCTTTCAGAGGAATCAATCCATGAGTGTAATGTTTTTGGCTGCCGATGATTGGATACATATAGGTTTTAGACTAATACTGGCACTTTTAGTCGTTGTTTATTACCGATGCGTCCTCAATTTCATACTGATAGAAACAATACCAAGCCATGAAAATCTTGATTAAAATTGGTGTTTTAGCACATCGAGATATCCAGAATACTCTACAAACTTGGCAAAAAACCGCAGATTATCTTACCTCTGAACTACCTGAATATCACTTCATTATTGTTCCTCTAAATTTTAATGATATTGGGGCTGCAATGAAAGAGAATGCAGTGGAATTTGTGATTACGAGTCCGGGTATATATGTGGAATTTGAAGCCCTCTATGGAGTCAATAGGCTGGCAACTTTAAAGCACCTGCGAATGGGACGAGCTTACACCATGTTTGGTGGAGTAATTTTTTGTAATGCTAATTGTGAGAATATTCAGAGTCTTACAGATTTACGAGGTAAAAGGTTTGTAGCTGTGGCTGAGAATTCCCTTGGTGGATGGCGTTCAGCATGGCGAGAAATTGTAGAAGCGGGGATCAATCCTGATCGGGATTTTCAAAGTCTGCATTTCACCAATAGTCATGATGCGGTAATATATGCTATTGAACAAGGTAAGGCAGATGCGGGAACTATTTCTACAAATGTATTAGAACAGATGGCTTTAGAGGGAAAAGTTGATTTGAAAAACTTCAAAATTATCAATCAGCAGACGCAGTATGGAGAAAAATTTCCCTTTGCTTTAAGTACGCGATTATACCCAGAATGGACGTTTGCAGTCACTCAAAAAACTTCAAGTGAATTGGGAGAACAAGTGGCGATCGCCTTACTAAAATTACCAAAAGATCATCCCGCAGCAAAAGCCGCAGAATCGGAAGGTTGGACAATTCCCCTCAATTATCAATCAATTCATGAATGCTTTCAAGTTCTGCAAGTTCATCCTTATAAAGATTTTGGTAAAACAACTTCCAGCTTTGAACTAGCAGTTAAAGGATCAAATGATGGACTATGGGATTGGAATTTGGAAACAAATGAAGTCTTCTTTTCTAACCGCTGGAAAGAAATGTTAGGGTACACTGAATCTGAGATTCCGAATCATTTTCAAGAATGGAAACAGCGGTTACATCCAGATGATAGCGATCGCGTTTTAACAACTTTTCGGCAATACTTTGAAGGACAACTTTCCACTTACGAACAAGAATATCGCTTACAACATCGCAATGGTAACTATCTCTGGGTTCTTTGCCGAGGAATACTATTGCGAGATGTTTGGAACAAACCATACCGCATGGCAGGTTCTCACACAGATATTACCCGACGCAAACAAGCTGAGGAAGAATTACGACAATCTGAATTACAACTAAAAACCCAAACTCAGCATTTGCAACAGGCATTGAAAGAATTGCAACAAACACAAATGCAATTGATTCACAGTGAAAAAATGTCCAGTTTAGGACAATTAGTAGCGGGAATTGCTCATGAAATCAATAATCCAGTAAATTTTATTTATGGCAACCTTAACTATTTAGAAGAATATGTACAAGGCTTATTAAATATAGTTCAAACTTTCCAACAATGCTATCCTCAACCTATAAATACAGTTCAAGTAGCAATAGAAAAATTTGAACTGGGATTTGTGAGTAACGACCTGCCACAACTACTTAATTCTCTGCGAGTAGGCAGTGAACGAATTAGAAATATTGTGCGTTCTCTGCGAAATTTCTCGCGTTTAGATGAAGCTGAAATTAAACCAGTTGATATTCATGAAGGCATTGAAAATACACTGTTAATCTTGCAGCATCGGTTAAAGTCAAATTCTCATAAAGCTACAATTGTTATTAATAAAGAATATGGTAATTTACCAGCATTAGAGTGTTCTCCAGGACAACTAAACCAGGTATTTATGAATATTTTGAGTAATGCCATAGATGCTTTAGAAGAGACTATTACTCATCAGCCAAATAATTTTATTCCTACCATTACTATTCGGACTAATGTGATAGATAATCGTTGGGTTTTGATTTATATTGCAGATAATGGATTAGGTATGGGAGAAGATACGAAGCTACGAGTATTTGATCCCTTCTTTACAACCAAACCAGTGGGACAAGGAACAGGATTAGGATTATCAATTAGCTATCAAATTGTGGTAGAACGACACAGTGGTAAACTTGATTTATTCTCAGAACCTGGAAAGGGAACAGAATTTCAGATTAAGCTTCCCCTGTCTCGATATTTGACAATTTAAATACGGCAAATGCTGGTGAATTGGTAAATAGCGATATCAGTGCAACTAATCGAATTAGTAGCAATATTAAAAACCGCATTTTACATTGTATTAAGCTCCTGAGCGATGCCTTCGGCGAGCGTAGCTATCGCTTGTAGAATCACTGGGAGGTTCTTCTTTACTACTTCTACAACTGACTAAGTTATCTTGATCGAGATTATTAGCAACAAATACTGGACTCAAGATGAAAATTGAAGCAGTAATTAACAAAGTTGCATATTTCATGGATTGATTTTTCAAAAATTTGTTCGCGTAGCCTCCCCAAGGGAAAGGAGGCAGGAGTTAACATATACTATGAGTTCATGAAAGAAATACTGGAAAAGACTTTTAACTTGTCTTCTTCTAAGTTAGTTTTTCCTCTCCTGTCGCTACTGGTAAATCTTTGTGAGTGCTATATTCTGTCCAAGAACCTTCATAAATTCTGACTTTGGGATAATTAAGCAGATGCTTTAAAACCACATATTGTAATGTAGCTTCTCGTCCTGTACTACAAGAAACAATAATGTCATTTCCAGGAGTAATCTTTTTATCTGCCAGAATTTTCTTAATCTCATCTAATGACTTTAATTTGTGAGGATTGTTAGCCTCTGTAAATGTTACCCAAGGAATATTCCGCGCACCAGGAATATGTCCATTGCGTATCCAAATATTTTCTTCACCCCGGAACAATTTTTCTGGTCTAGGATCAATAAAAACAACTCCTGATTTACCAATAAATTTTCTCACATCATTTAAACTCACACGCACTGAAGGGTTATCCCGAACTGTGAATTTACCGACGGAGTATTTAGGAAATTCTTTTGTGACATCTTGAGCAGCTTTATAACCTGCATAGCCACCATCTAATACGGCAATATCTTTCAATCCAGAACGTTCTAGTAAATAAGCAACCATTGTTGCACCTAAAACATCTCTACCATCTGAATATACAAGTACACGATTATTATTTGTTACACCAGAATTAGCGAATATTTCCCCTAGTTTTTGATTGTCCCAATATTGTACTGGTAATCCTTCTTTTGGTCCCCTAAAAGCCGTATCAGCAATGTTTACAGCATTAGGAAGATGTCCTTCTATATAGTCGAGAGGAAAATTACGTACATCTAAAATTCTGAGGTTAGGATCTTTGGCGTTTTCAGCTACCCAATTTGGCGAAACAAACTGAATGTTAGCGTGAGAATTAGCTGATAATACCGGCAAAGGTAATAAGGGAATACTTACTAAAAAGGCAAAAAACACTGTCACCAAAGCAAATAACTTAGGTTGTTTCAAGTTTTTGAAAGAGAAAATTTTCAACATCATTCTCACTGTGATTTTTATTTGATTAAACTATTTATTTTTAGTTAAATTACTTTAATTATCAGTAATATTAAAGTAATTTAAAAACTGCATTTTAGTCCTGGTTTATTCTGTACATCAATCTCAATTGGTGTAAAATAAATTTCTTTTTCCAGCAGCACTACACGGGTTCTTTGGCAGAAAGTAGAGGCTTTAGCAAAATAAAGTTAAAGTTATAATGTACTCATTTAATCCTTTCCTTAATTGGGATTTGTTTGAATTTTTAGTTAATTGCAAAAATTGCAAGTTGAATGACAGTCAAAGATAGAAGTAAAGAAATTTCACTCCTACAATTTACGTTTTTTGACTGGCAAACTACCAGGATTTAACTTTAACTACGGTTTATCGGTCGAGTTAACGTACTATATTAGGAGTATTCCATAGTTTTTACTAAAAAACAAGTCTTTTAGCAAACATTCTTCTCCAAATGTAGAGCCGAAATACCCAATAATGGGGGGTTAGGAAGATCACTGAGTGTATAACATCACAAACCAATACTTTCAAACAACCTCTAAGAGAGGTTTACATCTAGTGGGTATCCTGGTCTCGCTATCAAACAAAAAAATCTGTGTTTATCTGCGTTCCCAAAATCCCAAAAATCATACCTTTTCCCCCTCCGGTGGAACAACTCCCAACTTATTCAAACCATTATTAATATCCTGCAAAACCTGAAAATCACTCTCTGGTAAAGGATACCGATTTTGAGGATTTTTTTCCAAAAAAGAAAATGCTTGTCGAAATTCCTGAGAACTTGCTTTAATCGGTGCGTCTAAATGACAAGGAATAATCCATTCTATATTCCATTTTGCCACTTGATCCGCCCATTTGAGCGTTTCCTGGGGAGCGCGATTTAAAATTAAAGTCTGTAAAACTGGCGCTACAAATATTCTCCCATTTCCCCTTAATGCTTCATAGGCTCTTTCCCAGCCTGATTGCCATTGAAAGGGAAAAAAACCAAAAAATGCTTTTCTGCTACGTTCTGGGGCTTTTTGTGCGCCTTTCCATACATCTTTAAAAGTGGGTACATCCACTACACTGGGACGGAAATAAAAAGCAAATAGGGTGATCCGTTGCCATCCTTTACGACGGTTTTCTACTGTGTCCGTAATGATATCATCTGCTTTGTTTTTGGCGTGATAAAGCAGGGGGTAGGGATCTAATTGAACTATTGCGGGGGGATCTGGGGGAATGGAAACTATGGTATCTGTAACTAATAAGGTTTGCGATCGCCTGTGGAAAAATGCTACTTCTGCAAACTTCCCCAGTCCTAAATTTAAAGGTCCCAAAATGGCATAATCAAATTCTTCTGCAAATGGTGTTTTTTCGATATCATCTGGTAATATCTGCGTTCTTTTTTTAGGTAATCCTAACCAACTCAAAGGTAAATTAATGGGAAAACTCCATTGTCCGGGAGCGACAAATACCTGTGCTGTGGGGAATTTCCGCGCAAAGGGTCCAACAAATACTTTATGTTCTATCCCTGAAACTGTAGGCAAAATAATATACTTGACTTCCCCATGTTCCGCTTCTAATTCGTTGACTAAACGGATACATTCTGGAGTAGGTGCGATGGGTGCGTAAACCAGTAAACCGCCGTTTTGTAACCTAACTACCGTCATGCGAATGGGTACAACTACATAGAAAACCCCTTGCATTTGATCGAAAGTCCAGATAGTATCCTTAATAACTTCTTTTCTGAGAGTACGACGTTGACCGTAGGGATACAAGGGAACTATCGGCCAGAATTTCCATGTATAATCCTGGTTAGTATTTTCTATGTTAATTGTACCTTGACCTTGACTCACTTTGCGATCGCTCCAAATCCCAAATTCTAGTATTTCACAATTTGTAGTTCTTCATTCTAAATTCTTCATTCTAGATCCTAAATTTTAATTAGGTGTGGGTTCTGTTGTGGGTGTTTCTGTAGGTGTGGGTTCTGGAGTTGGTTCTGGAGTTGGTTCTGGAGTTGGTTCTGTTGTCGGTTCTGTGGTTGGTGTTTGTGTAGGTTCTGGTTCTGGGGGGGTTTCTGCTGTAACGTTGAGGCTATAATTTAAGGATCTTGTACCTGTGGAAACTAGGACAAATTCATAAAACCCGGTTTCTGGTAAAGTTTGAGAAAGACTGCGTTGGGTTGAGTCTTCTAAAAAAGTGACTTTCCCAGAAGGTGAATAAATAGATAATAACACCTGGGAATTAGCATCTAATTTTACCTCCATGTTTTGGTCTTTAGCTAGTCCGGCAATAAACACTTTACCCTTTCCTGGTGTTAAAGATCCGCTGACGGTTTTACCTGTCGCACCGGGATCAAATACAATTCTTTCTAAAGCAGTATTAGCTAAAATTGCATTAAGTTTATCGCTTGTAAATGCGTGCCAAACTTGTCCAATGGGCTGTTCAATAAAATTATTACCTTTTTGCTCAGGGAATACACGTAAAAAATCTGCATCCCCCAAGTCATACAAAGCCCTACTACTTACGTTTCTGCGGTTAACTTCCACTTTCCAACGATCGCGTTCTGCTGCGGTGTATGTTCCCATCTGTCTCCGTGATCTGCTGCTAATGGGAGTGAGTTTTTCTAAGGTTTCTCCTGCGATCTGATCCCATTCTGCGCGTAATTCCTCATCTTTTGGTTGATCGGTGAGGGTGCGGCCATTTAAACTGGGGTTGCGTTCCCAAAAAATTTGATTAATTAAACTGACATAAAAACGCTGATCTATTCCTAATTGTTGACGGCGATCGCTTAACCTTTGTTTACGTTGTCTTTCTGCGGGGGAAAAATTATCTGAGGGTTCAGAAGTTGAGGTTTCTGTGGGTGTGGGATCACCACCGTTGATGTTATCACCAGGACGGTTATTAAACCCCCACCATAACAAACTACCACTAGCCAAAATTGAAAACATGATAATTAAGACATTGGTAGTATTCCAAATACCAGTAGTTTGGGTTGGGGAAGATACCACAGGTGGAGTTTTTGGTGTTTGGGGGGGAGATGGGGGAGAGACTGCAAATGTAACTGTAGGGTTAACAGAAGGTTGAATTGGGGGTTGAACTGAAGGTTGAACTGGGGGAGGAGCGTAAACGGTGGCTGGGTTGAGGATGTCTAAAACTTGACGGGCGGTTTGATAGCGATCGCTAGGTTTAGGAGATAACATTCTATCTAAAATAGCTCCTAGTTGAGGGCTGAGGCTAATTTCTCGCCGCCATTGCCAGGATAAATTATTGGTATCAAGTAAATCTTGGGGTAGTTTACCTGTCAGTAAAACTAAGGATGTTACAGCCAAAGCATAGAGATCACTGTGGGGAGAAACTAAACCGGTTTGCATTTGTTCAGGAGGTGCAAAACCTATTTTTCCTAATAAAGTTCCTCCTGTGGGAGCAGAATTAACCCCAGACTGATAATATTGAGAAACGGTAGCAGCGACTTGTTTAACACCACCAAAATCAATTAAAACCGGTAATTGATCTGCATCCCGCAACATTAAATTATCAGGAGAAATATCTCTGTGAATGACACCTTCGGCGTGGATGTAAGCTAATACTGGTAAAATTTGCTGTAATAATTGACGAATTTCAGTTTCTGTAAAATTTAAACCTTGTTGTTTACGAATTTTCAATAAAGAATTATAAGTTTCCCCTGCAACATGATCTTGTACCAAAAACAGAGACTCTTTACCTTGTAAATTAATTTTCAATAGTTCCCGAAAACGAGGAATTTGGGGATGCTGTAATTTATAAAGTACAGTAGCTTCCCGTTGAAATAACTCCTCAGCTTTTTGTACCACATAGGGGGTTTGTACCTGGGGGGAAAACTCCTTTAACACACAAGGTTCACGAAAACGGTTAATATCTTCAGCAAGATAGGTTCTACCAAACCCACCTTGTCCAAGTTGACGGACAATAACATAGCGATCGCCTAAAGTTTGACCTGGTTGAATACCATTAGATGTCATTTTCTCCAGGAGATTTTCGCCACAATGGAGACAAAATTTACTACCTGGGGGGTTTTGATGTCCTTGAGAACAATAGATGTTAGTCATTAGTTATTAGTCATTAGTTATTAGTTATTAGTCATTAGTCATTAGTCATTAGTCATGGGGAAGTTAGAATTTAGAATTTAGAATTTAGAATTTAGAATGAAGAATGGGGAATTAATTGGTAAAAATCTTTTCTTCCCCTGCTCCCCCTGCTCCCCCATCACCCCATCACCCCATCACCCCATCACTTACTTGTTATCTACTTTATCAGAGGCGATCGCATACCAAAACTGTAGATAAGTTTGCTGATTTAGTCTGCCACGTTGTTGGCCTGGAAACAACGGATCAAATATTTTATATGTTTCTTCCCTTAACTCCTGAAAAGAATCATATTTTCCCAAATTACCAGCCCTAGCTAGTCTATCCCACCTTTGGGAATCTTGCTGACTAAAACTACCAATTTTCCTCCGTGCTGTTTGACTCAGATCCGCCCTTTCAATACTCCTTAATAACTCATCTGCGGTACTATTCCATTGTTGTCTTAAAACCGCATCTTCGGGATTACTTGTTAAGGATCTACCCCTTAATCCTGGCCTAATAGTATAAAATCTTTCGTCTACAGTTTTAATAAACACAGATTCAGAAATTTCTAAATCTTTAATTCTTTGAAAAATCTGTTCAGGACTACGATTAGAATTTTGACTATTAGTAGGATTATTATTAATACCTGGTAACTGGGGAATTTCCACTTTTGGTAACTCAATGGATGTCACACTTTTAAACATAAAACTACCCACAGCAAACACACCCGCACCAACTAAACCCAATCCCATAATTAAAGTAAAAGTCACAACAAAAGGACGTAACCATATTGGCATGGGAATATTTTGTAAAGCAACATGAGTTCTTCTGTAAGCAGTTTTACCCGGTGCTGCTACCATAGTTTTAATCTTAGTCATATAGGAATTTTGACTATTACTTGAAGGCTGCATAGGATTAATTGTATTAATTGTATGAATGTGATTTGTATGAGTGGATGGGGGTAAATCTTTCAGCACTTGATCAGCGGTTTGATAGCGATCACTTGGCTTATATGCCAACATTTTTTTGAAAATTCCCTGTAATTTTGGACTTACCTTAATTTCTTTACCCCAATACCAATTACCGTTATAACTATCATAAAGTAAATGAGGTTCTTTACCTGTCACCAATACTAAAGCAGTCACCGCTAAAGAATATAAATCACTACTTTTATACACTTTTCCCTGTAGTAATTGTTCCTCTGGTGCATAACCTTTTTTACCCAACAGAGTACCATTTCCTGCTAACTTTGTTTGCCAAAAACCTTGATAAGCTGGTAACTGTTTCACACCCCCAAAATCAATTAACACAGGTAAACCGTCACTTTCACGTAAAATAATATTATCTGGGGAAATATCCCGATGGACAATATCTAATGAGTGAATGTAACTCAACACAGGTAAAATATTGTGTAAAAGGTTGATAACTTCCTCTTCACTTAAAGATTTTCCCTGATTTTTCAATTTTTCAAACACCTGATCATAATTTACACCCTCTACATAATCTTGCACTAAAAAGAAAAATACCTTAGTGCCAATTTTTGCTTGTAAGGAATCATGAAAACAGGGAATTTGCGGATGACTAATTTTTTTAAGTACACTTGCTTCCCGATCAAATAATTCCTTAGCTTTTTGTAAAGTCTCTGGTTTTACTCCTTGGGGTGCAAATTCTTTTAAAACGCACTTTTGACGGGCTTTTTGCCTATCTATCGCCAAATAGCTCCGCCCAAAGCCACCTTGCCCTAACATACGCCCAATTTCATAACGATTATCAATTACCTGCCCCACTGTCAAGGGTAAAGCTTCCCCACAGTGAGTACAAAAACTGTTACCGTTACTATTTGCGTGGTTGTTACTGCAATATACGGACATGATAGAAAAATAAATCAGCTAATGATACAGTTCTACAATAGTTTAGTGATAATTTACCGAAATTCTATCAAGTGCTGATAGTGTCTGTATGATAATAGGGAATAGGGAATAGGGAATAGGGAATAGGGAATAGTGATAACTGATAACTGATAACTGGTAACTGATAACTGATAACTGATAACTGGTAACTGATGAAAAAATCTATTCAAGCTCTGGAAAAGTTTCTCTCCACTTCCCTAAGTGATAAATTAACACAACATCAAAAAATTACACCTGAACAAATAGCCATTAACCTATTTCAAGATGTTGTAGCCACAGTACCAGCTTATCAAAGGTTTTTAAAGACACATCATATCCAACCGGAAAGTATTCAAACCCTGGCAGACTTTCAAAAATTACCGTTAATTTGTAAAGAAAATTATATTTCTCTTTACTCTTTAGCCCAATTATGTAAAGATGGAAACTTAGGAAGCTGTGATATGATCGCGGCTTCTTCTGGCTCAACGGGAAAACCGACATTTTGGCCGCGTTTCTTCACTGATGAATTAGAAATTGCTACGCGGTTTGAGCAAATTTTTCATGATAGTTTCAATGCAGATAATAAAAGTACCTTAGCAATAGTTTGTTTTACATTGGGAACATGGGTAGGGGGAATGTTTACTACCAGTTGTTGTAGATATTTAGCAACTAAAGGTTATCCCATTACTGTAATTACTCCTGGAAATAATAAAACTGAAATTTTGCGAGTTGTGCAAGAAATTGGTAGTCAATTTGAGCAAGTTGTATTATTAGGATATCCACCGTTTTTAAAAGATGTAATTGATACAGGAATTGCCAATAATTTAGATTGGAAACAATATCAAATTAAATTAGTAATGGCGGGAGAAGTATTTAGTGAAGAGTGGAGAAGTTTAGTAGGTGAGAGAATAGGATCGGAGAATTTGTGTTATGATTTTGCATCCATGTATGGAACAGCAGATGCAGGAGTTTTAGGAAATGAAACCCCTTTCAGTATTTGTATTAGAAGATTTTTAGCAGCAAACCCAGCAGCAGCAAAAGCATTATTTGGAGAGTCACGTTTACCGACATTAGTACAATATGATCCCTGTAGTCGCTTTTTTGAAGTTATAGAGGGAAGATTAATATTTTCTGGTAATAATGGAATTCCTTTGATTAGATATAATATTTTAGATCATGGGGGAATAATTAGTTATGATGAGATGTTGCAATTTTTAAAAGAGTGGAATTTTGATCCGGTTGTAGAGTTAGGAGAAAATAGAGGAATACATCAATTACCATTTGTTTATGTGTTTGGACGTTCTAATTTTACGGTTTCTTATTTTGGAGCAAATATTTATCCTGAAAATGTGACAGTTGCTTTAGAACAACCGATAATTAAGGAATGGGTAACAGGAAAATTTGTGTTGCAGGTGAGAGAAAATAAATATCAAAATCGCTTTTTATCTGTGGTTGTGGAATTAGCACCAAATGTAAACAGTAGTGAAGAGAAAATTACAGCAATTACTAATTCCATTTTAACTCAATTATTGCGTTTAAATAGTGAGTTTGCAAATTATGTCCCTGTGGAATATCAAACACCGCAAGTAGAATTAAAATCTACAGGTGATGCTGAATATTTCCCTGTGGGTGTAAAACATAGATATACGAGAATTTAGAATTTAGAATTTAGAATTTAGAATGAAGAATTAAAGTTTAACCTTGTTCCCAGTCTCAGACTGGGAATAAAATATATAGGCTCTGCCTATCTGATCAAAATATATACATATTTGGTATATTGATAGTTATTAAAGTCAGAGACTTTTATAATTTATTCCCATACAGAGTATGGGAACGAGTAAATGGGAACGAGTAAAATGAGTAAAAAAACGAGTATAACAAGTCCAGAAATTACTAATTAAGAATTTAAAAACCTGTATTTTTACTACGAAAAGATTTGAGTTTTTCTGCTTGTTGTATAATTCTCTGACTAATGCGATCGCAAGCTAAATCACACAGTTCAAAAATAATAGGATCTGCAATTTCATAGTAAGCACTCGTTCCTTTAGGGTGACGTGATAAAATACCAGCCTGTGTTAATACTTTCAAATGCTTAGATAAATTAGCTTGCCCTAAACCAGTTGCTTCGCCAATTTCCATGACATTCATCGCACCAGACTTGAGACAGGTTAAAATTTGCAACCTGCTGGTTTCTGATAACACTTTGAAATAGTCAGCTACGGCCGCCATAACGACTGCATCAGCGGTAGTAGGTGTGATTTTTAGCATAGGGTAACTTAGTTATCATCATGACAATAGTTTATCACTAATTAGCATTATAGCTAAATATTCATTAATAATTACATCCTTATTGATCATAAGTAGTATTAGAAATGCTAAAATTACTGGACAGTTATTTAGTTAATTAATCAAAAATCTCAGTATAAAAACTATAATGGACAATAACAAGTTTATGAATGTAGAACAAATCATCAAAAGCTACGCTACTGGAGAACGAAATTTTCAAGGTGTGAATCTCCAAGATGCAGAATTAACAAACGCAAATTTAGCAGGTGCAGATTTCAGCTATGCTGATTTACGTCAGACAAGATTAGGAAAAAGTAAGTTGAGTAATGCTTGTTTACAAGAAGCTGATTTAAGTGAAGCGATTTTGTGGGGAATAGATTTAAGTGCAGCTAATTTATATCGCGCTATTTTGCGAGAAGCTGATTTAACTGGGGCAAAATTAGTAAACACAAAACTCTATCAAGTCAACCTAATTAAAGCTAGTTTGTGTGGTGCAAATTTGTATGGTGCAAAACTTTCTGATTCGTTATTAATTAAAGCCGATTTTCGTCCTAGTTCTAATCAACGTACAGATTTAGGGTATGCTGATTTAAGTAAAGCAGATTTGAGTTACGCTGATTTACGAGCAGTTTGTTTACATCATGCTAATTTAGATGGTGCAAAGTTGTGTAGAGCTAATTTAAGTCCCATGATTCAATGGGGAGATTTAGCAACTGATCTAACAGGAGCGAGTTTAAAAAATGCGGATTTAAGTTTTACAAATCTGAGTCATGTAATTTTGAGAAATGCCAATTTACTAGGAGCAGATTTAACAGAAGCAATTATTAAAGATGCGGATTTAGAAGGGGCAATTATGCCGGATGGATCAATTCATGATTAATGTTTCGCGCAAAGCTCAAAAGAAGAAACTTATTAATTTTTTAGGTAAAGTTATATCTATGGTGTCATCAAAAAAAATTGAATTATCTGAACTACCATTTGTCTATTTATTAGATAGGGATCGTCTGCCAAATTGTGCTGCTATCTACTTTGTGTCTGACAGTAAGGGTCAGATTGTTTATATAGGTAGAACTATCAATTTGTTGGAAAGATGGAAAGCACATCATAGATTTAACCAGTTTAAAAGATTGAATCGCAAAAATCGTCTTAATATTATTTGGTTGACTTGTAAAGCTGATATAGAAACGCTTTCAATGCTAGAAATTGAGTTAATCAATTTATATAAACCTCCTCTTAACTGGACAAAAGTTGTCAAACCAATAAGGAAAATTACTCCTGCTGAAACTGCATTACAGCAAAGTCTTCAACAGTTAGCCAAGTTCAATGTGATGATATTTGGGTTTGACCCGATAGCAGATCAAGAACTACCTACAATATATTTATTGTATCCTGTTTATGGGATGAGAGGATGTTCAGGTAGTATTAGAACTGCATTAAAAAATATTAATAAAAAGGCTAGTTCTTTAAAATGGAAAGAATATAAAACTTATCCTAAGTCTTCAGGTAAATTCGGTTTTTGGGAGACTGAACATAACGGTTTAAGAATAGATATAGCTCCCGCTCAAGGCTTAGTTGACTTTATGCCAGATTCTATTTGTAGGACTTTAGCAGGAGTAGAACTGAAGGCTTTTAGTAGCGAACAGCTAGAGATAATTTTAGAAAAAATGTCAGAATATGAGGAAAATACATCCAGTTTAGGTACTTTGGAAGATGATCCCATTCCTGTAGAATTTGTTGATAAAACTAAAAATGGAAATAATAAAAATGTTACTGAAGTTGAATTTTGGGAGGAGTTAGAACAAATGGCTGAAGGTGAAGTTAGGGTAATGACTCGTCAATTTGTATATGTTGATGAAGTGGAAATAGAAATTTGTGTTAACGATAATGGTTATTTTGTTAGGTATCATCTTTACTACTGGATAATGTATGATAAGAAAAATCCAAATTTTCAATATCAGGGTACAATACCTGATTTACAAGCGGCAGCAAATAGACTACCTACTATCAAATGGGCTGGATATAAATTTAGATTTGAAACGATTAGGTTTAGTGAAGATGATGTAGAGGTCGAAAGTTTACTAATTCCACTAGCTATGTTTGAAGACCTAATGAAAAATAAGGAAGGTATTCATAATACTAATGTCATAAAAGAGATTCAAAAAGGTGAGTACAAACCAAAGCCAGATGATAGTGCAAGAATAAAACTATTTGCATGGCTACAATCTAATTCTATATCTTCTTTGCTTCAAACTAACAATAGTTAAGAAAGATAGATAAAGTAGATAAGTTATTGCTGTAATTGAGATCCCCGAATTTTGAGCAAAATAATTGATTGTTTAAAACAATATAATTAGTCATAGAAGTCGAGGATCTTTATTTCACCCAAATAATAATTAACGCACTGTTCCCCGCAAAGCTTCCGCATCAATTGGTTTGATGAAATAAAGTAACAATAAATTCCAAACAATACCAATTAATAAAGGAAGTTTCCGCACAAATTTTATTAATTTTGGTTGTGAACTACGCTCAATTTCTGAGATTTGTAAATTATAATCTGAGCATTTTTGTAACCGATGGAAAAATTGCGGATGTTCAGTATTTAACATTATTGGGAAAGCGCGTCCAGCAGTTTCATTAGTTTTACGAACTACTTGTTGATCAAATTCTGTTGCTTTGAGTCCTAATGAATGATAAAAATTGGCTCTTTCATGCACTGTTAAAGTGTGAGTAGCAAATACTGATAATAAGAAAAAGCGACTCCATAATCTTGATTTCCAATTATTCCAGAGTTTGGGTTGGGAGCGTATCAAAGCCTTAAATATATCCCCATGTCTATTTTCGTCCTGACACCAACTTTCAAATTTACGGAAGATGGGATAAAATTGATGTTCTGGATGTTTTTCTAAGTGACGATAAATAATGATATAACGCCAATAACCAATTTTTTCTGATAAATAAACAGTGTAAAGTACCCATTCCAAAGGGAAAAATGTATAGGTGCGAGTTTTGGTAATTTCACCCAAATCTAAAGATAGTTTAAAATCACCCATTGCTTTATTTAAAAATCCCGCATGACGCGCTTCATCTCTTGCCATTAATTGAAATATTTCTGCTAATAAAGGATTTTTTGCTTTTATTTTTCGTGATAGTTCTTTAAATAATAAAAATCCTGAAAATTCAGAAATACAAGAACGTTCCAAATATTCAATAAATGCTTTTCTTGCTCCTCCTTCAATATGTTCCCAAGACTGCTCAAATTCTTCATCTCTGACAAAATGATGACGGTTATAATCAGCCCGCATTTCAGCTAACATCGCTTGTAACTCGCTTTCCTGGGCTGAAAGGTCTAAATTTGCTGCGGTTTCAAAGTCTGTGGTGTAAAACCGAGGAGTGAGAACGGTTTCTTGACTTGGGTGCTTAATTCCTGGATTGGGGGTTTTGATAGATGGAGATACGCTAGAAACCATGATTAATCTCTTACTTAGCTAAATATTTAGATAACTAACAAGTTATGATAGGTTACTGTTTTTGGCTAGTGGTTGAATGGAAAGTTTTGTTAAGCGGGTGCGCTGGAATGGTTGTGAAAAGCTGAAAAGTAAAGTGAGTAAGGGTTTCAGGCATTAAAACCCCAAACTTTATTAAGTTTTATAACAAAAGATAGTTTTCTAGTTTTATAACTTTATAGTTATTAAACAGTGATAGATTTTTCAGATTAGCGGTTTTTGATTATGGTACGGAATCATCTGCGGGATTTTACAAATCAAAGCGTTTTAGTGACACCACCTCCTAGTAATTTTGGTATTCCTGAAAATTCGCGTCAACGTGCAAAACAGTTTGTGATGAATTTGCAGGATGAGATTTGCAAAGGTTTAGAAGAATTGGATGGAGAAGCAAAATTTCGGGAAGACTTTTGGGAACGTGCGGAAGGTGGAGAAGGAAGAACCCGTGTTATTAGAGAAGGAAGAGTATTTGAACAAGGTGGAGTCAACTTTTCCGAAGTGTGGGGAGATACTTTACCCCCTGCGATTTTAACCCAACGTCCAGAAGCTGCAGGACATGGTTTTTATGCCACTGGTACATCAATGGTACTGCATCCTCGTAACCCTTATGTACCCACAGTTCACTTAAATTACCGTTATTTTGAAGCGGGGCCAATTTGGTGGTTTGGTGGTGGTGCAGATTTAACACCATATTATCCTTTTGCGGAAGATGCAATTCATTTTCATAAAACATTAAAAAATGCTTGTGATCAGCATCATCCAGAATATTATCCTGTGTATAAACGTTGGTGTGATGAATATTTTTATTTACGCCATCGTCAAGAACAAAGGGGAATTGGTGGTATTTTCTTTGATTATCAAGATGCTAATGGTAACTTGTATGCAGGACTAGAAGCAAATAGTCCAGCAGCTATTTATAACCAAAAAGTAGGCAGAATAAATCATAATTGGGAAGATGTATTTGCCCTGGTGCAGTCTTGCGGTAAAGCATTTTTACCAAGTTATTTACCAATAGCCGAAAGAAGAAAAAATACAGAATATGGCGATCGCCAGCGTCAATTTCAATTATACCGCAGAGGTCGTTATGTAGAGTTTAACTTAGTTTACGACCGAGGAACAGTATTTGGTTTACAAACCAATGGACGGACAGAATCAATTTTAATGTCCTTACCACCATTAACACGCTGGGAATATGGTTATCAACCAGAACCAGGAAGTCCAGAAGAACAACTAACCAAAGTCTTTCTACAACCCCAAGAATGGGCGAATAGGTAATTGGTAATTGGTGATTGGTAATTGATGATCACTCTCAACCAACACAATTCAATTAAAAACTTGTTTCTCTCCATTCTCTGCGCTCTCTGCGCGACGGACACTTTGCTCAAGTCGGGAAACCCGCCCACGCAAGTGTCCTCCTCTGCGGTTCGTTTTAAAAAAGAATTGTGAGTTTAACAGAATTATCCTTTACTAACACCAATAAAAATTTTGTGAGGAGTGTAAAATTGAATTTGTCATTAAATCTGCCAGAGAAACCCCAACATCTGCGTTTAAATTGGGTAGCAGTAATATTTTTCGGTACTATTCATTTATTAGCCTTATTATCTCCTTGGTGTTTTTCCTGGAGTGCATTAGCAATAACCGTATTTTTGCATTGGTTATTTGGCAGTATCGGAGTTTGTTTAGGGTATCATCGCTTGTTAAGCCATCGTAGTTTTAAAGTACCCAAATGGTTAGAATATCTAATTGCAATTTTAGGTGCATTATCAATACAAGGTGGTCCCATTTTCTGGGTAGCTGGACATCGGTTACATCATGCTTACACCGAAGACGAAGAAAAAGATCCCTATTCTGCACGTAAAGGTTTTTGGTGGAGTCATATCCTGTGGATATTTTATCCGCGTTCCGAATTTTTTGATTATAAACTCTATCAAAGATATGCACCAGACTTAGCGCGAGATCCCTTTTATATGTGGCTAAATCGCTACTTTCTCCTTTTACAAATTCCCCTTGCTTTGGGTCTTTATGCCCTGGGAGGATGGTCATTTATTGTTTATGGTGTATTTTTAAGGTCAGTGATTTTGTGGCACACCACATGGCTAATTAACTCAGTAACACATCTGTGGGGATATCGCACCTTTGAAAGTAATGATAATTCTCGTAATCTTTGGTGGGCAGCTATTTTAACCTATGGTGAAGGGTGGCATAATAATCATCATGCTTATCCTTATGTTGCCAGATGTGGTTGGCAATGGTGGGAAATTGATTTAACTTGGTGGGTAATTATTGTATTAAAAACCTTTGGTTTGGCAACAAATATTAATTTACCACCAGCAGAAGCGATGAAAGGAAATTAAGTTTTTAGGTTAGGTTAAAGTTAGTAAAACAAAGTTTGAGATATGCTTGTGCTTTTCACTTAACCCAACCTAAATGATAAATATTTCTAGGAAATTAGAAATAATTAATGATGTCTTCTAACTCTACTACGATAATAACATCTGTAGTATTTACCGCGATAATATCTATAGCGATTTCTACCAGTGCAGGAGTGATAGCGTTTAACGTGAGTTGTTCTCTGACGACGATGGGGGTGTGCTTCTGCATTTTCAGTCAAACCGAAAATAGGAAGAAATGAAATGACAGTAGCAAGAATCAAAGATGTAATCTGTTTCATGGGAATCTTGTGAATAGTTAGTAGTTATTTCTGCAAATATGAGAAATGTAAACACAGAGATTCCGTAGATAATTTACATAATTACATTAATTATATCACAAAATTAGAAATTCCCCAACTTTTTTGATAATTACATTTTGATGATTATATCTAGAAATTATAGATTGGTAAAAAAAAGTCGGGGTGTGATCAAATTACCAAGGATTACCAATAATTGTAAATGCTGACCAATAATAAGGATGAGAAAAATTTTCATCTCTTAATTCAGCTAATTCAGGTGGTAGTTGTAAACTATTTTGAGAACCTTGTAATTTCCCTGATTTTATCCCCACTTGTCCTTTTAACATAGCTATTTGTGCTGTTTGCAGTGCTTTAGCTTTGAGGGGGAGATTTTGAAAATGCTGATAAAATTCAGTCATTAAACCCAAAGTTCCGATATCACTAACATTCCAAAGACTAGCTAAAACAGACTTAACTCCTGATTTAACAGTTAAACCAGCAAAACCTAATTCTGCTTCTTCATCTCCTAAAGCAGTTCTACAAGCGCTGAGAACTAATAATTTGACTTGTGGTTGATTTAATTTTAACTTATCTATTTGATCTAAACTAACTCTTTCATTACCCCAAAACTGGATATAAGAATTATCTGGAGTACCTGTGTTAAATTCTGCATGGGTAGCTAGATGAATAATGTCAAAGGTTTGATTTTGCCGTTGATTTTGAAAATTTTTGAGAGTAAATTCTTGATTCAAAAACTTTTGATTTGAACCAAATTCTTGAGTAATTTCATCTAATTCTAAAGGTACTGCGGGTAAAGATTCCTGTTGCGAAAATTCCGATGCTCCCATTGCTAAAATTTGATAATTATTAGGTTTTTGATATTTAGTATCCATTAAATTGAAAGCAGGAATACGAGCAATGCTATATTTTTCGATCAAGAAATTATCACCATCATGTAAAACTGATAAAGGTAAAGTTCTTAACCCCGAACCTAAGCAAAAAAGGATAGTATCAATTTTTTCTTTGTTGAGGGTATATTCCAAAGGTTTAACCATCCAAGTATATAATTTTTGAGCAGGTTCTAAATAGGCTTTAGTTCTTCTTATACTGGGACTGGTAACTGTAAGATTTAACTCTTTAACCACAGTTATTAAAGTATCTTTATCAACGTTTTTCATACTATATATCTGTGGTTTTGCATCAGGAGTAATGATGACTAATTGTAGTTGTTGTTCTCGCGGCCAAATCCAAACTACAGCAGGTTTTGTTCCAGTTTGTTGAGAGATGTTAGATAATGTTGAGGCGATGTTTTCAGCGGTGAGTGAAAAGTCAGCTAAATTTTGATTAAAATACTGTTCATAGTCTCTTTCCCAATGTTTTTCTACTTCGTTTACTGCTTCAATGAAGTTTTTATTTTGCAGAAATCTATCCCAATCTTCTTCTTTGACAGCATAAGCGGATTGATTTTGAAACAAAATACTTGAGAAAATGGTACTCAAAAACACAAAAGCAAATAACAATGAAAAAATTATTGTTTTTTTCCATTGATTTTTATAAAACATGATTTTCCTTTCTTACTGCTAAACTACTTATAGATAATTGTTACTTACTTTGAGCGGATTTGTCTGGGAATTATAATATATATTTATTTTTAATAATTTTTGTTAAATTAAATATAAAGTAAATATGTAAATATATAAAATCTAGAATTTTAACAAATAAATAAACAAACAATAAACAAAAAAAATCCAAATCATATTTATCTCTTAACCTGAAGATGACACCTTATTAACTAAAGATTTTGTGCAGCATTCGTTTAAAGGTAATTAGTTTTTTACTACTGCTTTACAAATCATTGATTCCGTCAATAGTGTCATTATAAATTTGAGGATTTCCATAGACATGAATACACCATTTGATACAAACCAACCTGCTCAAGTTAAAGGTTTAAATAGTTATACAGTAGATCCTATCTTTACTGTTGGTGAAACCATAGATGGTTATACTCCTCCAGGTATTCTGGATGGTACGGGTGCATTTGCACTGAATGAAACCACAGTCAGAGTTTTGGTTAACCATGAGTTAAGCAGTGATACAGGTTACGCCTATACATTAGAAAGCGGTGCTTCCTTAACTGGTGCAAGAATCAGCTATTTTGATATTGATAAGCGTACCTTGGAAATAGTTGATTCAGGTTTAGCTTACGACACCATTTACAACCGTGCGGGTGAAATTGTAGATGAACCTTCTGATTTAGAATTTGGGGGTATTGACCGTTTCTGTTCGGCAAACTTGATGGAAGCTAACCAGTTCGGCGCTGGTATGGGTTTTGCAGATACCATCTATTTTGCAGGTGAAGAAACCGACGGTGGGACACAATTTGCACTAGATACCGCTACTCGTGAACTGTGGGCGTTACCCTGGTTAGGTCGTGCTGCTTGGGAAAGTTCAACGGAACTGGATACTGGCAGTACAGATCAAATCGCTTTATTAATAGGTGACGATCGCCAAGCTGCGCCATTACTACTTTATGTTGGTAACAAAAATGACGCAGGTGATGGCAGTTTCTTAGATCGTAACGGACTAGCTAACGGTAAACTCTATGTTTGGGTTGCCGATGATGCCGCAGATACTACCGATGCTATTGAAGCAGATCCCAGAGATTTTAATGGTAGTGGTAATAGTTTAGCTGGTCAGTTTATGGAAATTGACTACTATCGTCCTGACTTAGCTGGTACTAATGGTTACGATGCTCAAGGTTTTGCTGATCAAGCTAAACAGGATGAGTTAGCTGCTGGTGTGGGTGCTTTTTTGTTCTCCCGTCCTGAAGATGTAGCCACCAACCCCTTTGATGGTACTAAGGCGGTTTTAGCTTCCACCGGTCGCACAGGTATTTTTGATGATGCTGATACCTGGGGTACAACTTATATAGTTGATGTTGACTTTGGTGTAGATGGAATTACCTCTGACCTCAACATCCTTTATGATGGCAATGATGCAGATAAACAAGATTTTGGTTTACGCAGTCCTGATAACTTAGATTGGGCTGATGATGGTTTAATCTATCTTCAAGAAGACCGCGCTATTAGTTCTAGTCTGTTTGGTGCAACTTCTGGAGAAGAAGCTTCTATTTGGAGTATTGATCCTGATGCTGCTGATCCTGCTGCCACTGCTACCCGTGTAGCTCAAATTGATCGCTCTGGTGTACCTTCAGATCAAACTGATCCTAACCCCACAGATATTGGTAACTGGGAATCTTCCGGTATTCTTGATGTTTCCACTTTGTTTGGTAATGATCCTGGTGAACTGCTAATTTTTGATGTGCAAGCTCACAGTTTGCGCGATGGTAATATTGTCAATGTTCCCGGTGTTGATACCGATGGAGATGGCACAGTTGAGGCAAATGATAACCTGGTTCAAGGTGGTCAGCTATTGTTCTTAAAGACTCCTGATGCTTCTTTGATACAAGATTCTCAGATGGTATCTGGTTCTGCTGATGCAGATACTTTGGTAGCAGGAGTTGACTTTGATGGTGTGAACGATATAGTTTTCACTGGTGCAGGAGATGATGAAGTAGATGTTCCTTTCAGTGGTAGTCTAGCTGGTAACAACCGTGTATTTACTGGCAGTGGTATAGATATTATCTATGTAGGTAATGGCGATCGCGCTTTTAGTGGTAGTGGTGATGATGAACTAGACGCAACCGACGCTATGGGTTATCGTCTCTCCGGTGGTACAGGAAATGATACCTTCTTCCTGGGTGCAGATGGCCGCGCTTTGGGTGGTGAAGGTAATGATAAATTCTTCGTTCAAGAAGGTGGAAATAATATCATTTCCGGTGGTGCAGGTGCTGATCAATTCTGGATCGTCAATGGTGATCTACCAATGGAAGCTAACACCATTGTTGACTTTACAATGGGTACTGATGTTTTAGGTCTTGCTGGTCAAGGTGCTGGTTTTGGTTTTGATGACCTCATTTTAGGTGGTAATGAGATTAAAATTGGTAGCGATACTGTTGCTATATTGATGAATCTTGATACCTCTAGTTTAACTGCTGCTAATTTCAAATTTGATTAATAGACATCTGGTGAAAACTATTGTAGGGAAAGTTCATAAATTGTCCCTACAAGGTTTGAGGATTTTAGATAATTCACCAACATTTTGATCTAGATTAAATAAATTTTTCAGACTTTTGTAGGGGTTTAGTAATGCTAACCCCTTTATTTGTGAGTAATCATATCAATTTTTAATATTTTTTTAAACTTTTATTTTACCTAGCTTATTTTTTTCTTAATCTTAACATGAAATTAATAATAACTAGCAATTAAAAAAGTTCTCATACTCATATAAACAACTTCCTCTGCTGGAAATTAGAGGGGTATATTTGCCATGAGTCGAGAGAAATTAACAATGATCTGCACAGTAAAAACCAAGAAGCGAGATATAAAAAAATGGTTCATAATGTTGAGTTAATCGGGTTTGCATCTCTTCCTGCTGATACTTTTACACCACAGCCAATTTCTGGTAGTGGAATTTCTGCTAATGGGAGAACTGGTCCATTTTCAGGACAACCAATACAAGGTTTTAGTGGTGTACAATTTGCTGGTGATCAAAGTTTCTATTTTCTCTCAGATAATGGTTACGGTAATAAACAGAATAGTGCAGATTATTTACTAAGAATTTATCAAGTAGATCCCAACTTTGCAGGAACAGAAAATGGTGATGGTTCGGTTAATGTTTTAAGACATATTCAACTATCTGATCCTGATCATAAAATTCCTTTTACCATAGTTAATGAAGGAACTAGCCAAAGATTATTAACTGGTGCTGATTTAGATGTAGAATCAATTGTTGTAGATAAAGATGGTAGTTTTTGGATTGGGGATGAATTTGGACCCTATTTACTACATTTTGATGCTAGTGGTAAATTACTAGAAGCACCTATAGAAACTCCGGGAGTGCGATCGCCACAAAAACCATTTAACACTCTCACCGGAGAAGCACCTTTAGTAATTGGCCATAGAGGTGCAAGTGGAGATTTACCAGAGCATACTTTAGAAGCTTACGCATTAGCAATTGAACAAGGTGCAAATTTTGTTGAACCCGATTTAGTCATTACCAGTGATGGTGTTTTAATTGCTCGTCATGAGCCTATGCTTGATGATACCACCAACGTAGCCGAAGTTTTTGGGGAAAATCGTAAATCCACAAAAATGCTCGATGGTGTAGAAGTTACAGCGTATTTTGCAGAAGATTTTACCTTAGCAGAAATTAAACAACTGCGTGCAGTTCAACCCCGTCCTTACCGCGATCAAAGTTTCAATGAATTGTATGAAATTCCTACTTTTCAAGAAGTAATTGAATTAGTCCAACAAGTAGAAGCGGAAACAGGTAAAAAAATTGGTATCTACCCAGAAACCAAACATCCAACCTTCTTTGATGAGCAAGGTTTATCCTTAGAAGAACCGTTAATTGCTACTTTACAAACAACTGGTTTTACAGATCCAAATCGGATTTTTATTCAATCTTTTGAATTTGCAAATCTGATTGATTTACAAAATAATCTTTTACCTGCTGCGGGTTTAGAAGATATACCTTTAGTCCAACTTTATGGAGATGTAGAAGCAGCTAATTCTGATTCTGGTGATGGTTTTTCTGTTCCTTATGATATCATTCATAACTTCACAAATCCCGAATTTGATGAAACTGCCGCCCGTGCAACTTACGGTGATTTAGTTGATATTGTTGCCAATTTTGGAGAAGATATTACTGGTGATGGGATACCCGATACAAACTACCAAGATTTAGCTACCAAAGAAGTTTTTGAATACATTGGTAGTGCTTATGCTGAAGGTGTTGGACCTTGGAAAAACAGCTTTTTATTAAGAGAAAATATTACCACTCCTGTAGATGGAAATGGTGATGGAGTTGCAGAAATTAGAACTCAATTAACAGGTGAAATTAGACCTTTTATAGAGTGGGCGCATGATGCAGGAATGCAGGTTCACCCCTACACTTTGCGGGATGAAGAACGGTTTTTAACATTAAATGCTGATGGTACTCCCCAAAGTCCAGAATATGAATTTAGACAGTTAATTGAATTAGGAGTAGATGGTTTCTTTACCGATTTTCCAGAAACTGGAAGAATGGTATTAGATGAATATTTACCCAATCTTCCTACTTCTCGCGGCTTTGAAGGAATGGCTTATAGCCCTGATAGAAGTACCCTATATCCTTTATTAGAAGGAACAGTAGCAGGTGATCCAGAAAATTCATTAAGAATCTATGAATTTGATGTAGCAACCAAAGAATACCAAGGTTTATTAGGTTATTATCGGACTGAAGTTACTGGTCATGCAATTGGTGATTTTACCCCCATCAATAACAATGAATTTTTAGTGATTGAAAGAGATGGTCTCCAAGGTGAAGCTGCGGAATTTAAGAAAATCTACAAAGTTGATCTATCTAAAAAAGATGCTAATGGTTTTGTAGAAAAGGTAGAAATTGTTGATCTGTTAAATATCCAAGATCCCAATGATCTTAACGGTGATGGAGAAACTACTTTTACCTTCCCCTTTGTCACCATTGAAAGTGTGATAGTTTTAGATGAAAATACCATTTTGGTAGCTAATGATAATAACTATCCTTTTTCTGTCGGTCGTGGGCCTGATATTGACAACAACGAAATTATCACTCTCAAATTAAGTCAACCTTTAAACCTCTCTTCAGAATTAGGTCAACCTGAAAAAGACTTAGTTACAGGTACACCTGATGCAGATATATTAATAGGTGGAATTGACTTTGATGCTGTCAGTGACATAGTTTTCACAGGTGCAGGAAACGATGAGGTAGATGTACCTTCTGCTGGTAGTCGCGCAGGTGATAATCGCGTCTTTACTGGTAGCGGTGCTGATATTATTGATGTAGGAAATGGAGATCGCACCTTTGGAGGTAGTGGAGATGATGAAATAGACGCTACCGACGCTATGGGTTATCGTCTCTCCGGTGGTGCAGGAAATGATACTTTCCACCTGGGTACAGATGGCCGCGCTTTGGGTGGTGAAGGTAATGATAAATTCTTCGTTCAAGAAGGTGGAAATAATATCATTGCTGGTGGTACAGGTGCGGATCAATTCTGGATCGTTAACGGTGATTTACCAATGGAAACTAATACCATTGTTGATTTTACAATAGATGTTGATGTTTTAGGTATTGGTGGTATGGGTCTAAATTTTGAAGACCTGACTTTAATAGGTAATACCATCATGATTAATAGTCAAACTGTTGCAGTTCTCAGCGGTATTGATACCTCTAATTTGACTGCTGATAACTTTGCATTTTTACCATAGCAGTCAAATAGTTTTTTATCTTTTAGAATCTACGCACGAATTACGGAATATTAAACCGCAGAGACGCAGAGAGAAAGGCTAGTTTTGATCATAGAATATTAACTAGGGCAATTAGTGATTTTTTTGCTGTACCTTTTCTTCTCTGTGCCTCTGTTGTTCGTTTCCTTTATATTATTAATATGCTCACCCAAAAATGCCAAGATTCAAAAGTTTAAAAGACAGTTTAATCCATTATTTCTATTTCACAATATTGTTTTAATAATTGAACACAATTTAATATTGCTCCCAAATGGGCAATTTCATAACCGTGAGTATTTTGAGTAGGAAAAGATAAACAAGCTGCACGTGCAGTATGACCAAATTTCATAGCAATTGAAGCATCACTACCAAAACCACTGATAGTTGCTAATTGTAAATCCATATCCAATTGTTTAGCACATTGGCGTAATTCTCGGTTTAAATATTCATCATAAATACCATAACCATCTTGAATTAAAAGTACAGGTTTTTCTCCATCTTGAATTGGATATTCACTAGAAAGGGGACAAATTTCTAAAGCGATGAGAGCATCTAGTTTCTGATTTTGAGTGAAGTATAACGCCCCAATTGCACCCACTTCTTCCTTTGCAGAAGCAACTAAATAAACATCAGGAATTGGTTGTTTTAAAGTTTCTGCTAAACAGAGCATTATAGCAAGTGAGGCTTTATTATCTAAGGTATAACTGGCAATATAATTATTTAATCTGATAGGTTTTTTGCGATGTTTTCCTACTACCATTCTTGTACCTGGACGAATTCCCGCAGCTTCTAATTCAGCAGTTGTACATTTAGTTTCTATCCAGGCATTTTCCCATTTTACAGCAGTATCTTCTTGTTGAACTTTTTGTGGTGATTCATGGGAAATATGACGTGAACCAAAACTCAGAATACCACTAATAGTTTGATGATCTCCTAATAAGTCTACAACCCCTTCTCCATAACTACCTTCTCTGAGTCCTTCTCTGACTTGCATTTCTAACCCAACTGCATCACAAAAGGGTTTAGCTGTGGCAATGGTGCGTTTCATGGGACTAACATAAACCGCTTCCCAGGGCAATTTTTTATAAACATCGGCAAAACTCTCTGCCATCTGTACCCCATAGGGTGTTAATTCTGCATCGGTTTTACCGCAGAAGTTCCCATTTTGGCTAAATGTCGTTTCCCCATGTCTCAGTAAGTATAAGTTGAGTGTCATAGCTCGTTTTTGGATTGATAATAAATAATTTGTGCAAAAACAAATTACCATCAATCTCAAAATTAAGATGTAACTAGATGACAATATTTGATGGGGAGGTGGGGTGATGGGGAGGTGGGGGAGGCAGGGGAGGCAGGGGGAGCAGGGGAGGCAGGGGAAGCAGGGGGAGAAAAGATTTTTTCCAATGCCCCATTCTCAATTCTAAATTCTCAATTCTAAATTCTCAATTCTCAATGACTAACCAAATGATAAATGTAGTTCCTGGTTGTTTTGGGGAGTTAATGTTTTGATTTAATGCCGGACTGAAAACTTCTATGTCTCCTTGCATTTGTGCTATTAGTTGTTTGGCGATCGCAATTCCCAATCCTGTTCCGGGTATTTCTGTTTGTGCTTGTACTCCTCGGTAATGTCTTTCTCCTAAGTGTTCTAGGTCTTGTGGTGGTATTCCTGGTCCTGTGTCGCTAATGGCTATACCTTGAAAGTTGTCTTTTTTATATGTGGCTTGAATCCAAACTTTTCCTTGTTTGGGTGTATATTTCAAGGCATTATCAATAATGTTATTTAATACTTCTTGAACGGCTTTAATATTAGCTTTCACTAATGGTAAATTAGGGGGAATATCGGTGATTAATTGTAAATTCCTTTCTTGGGCTATGGCTTGAGCAGATATTAATAATGGGGCTAATAAGTCTGATATTTGACAAGTTGTAATTTCTTCCCCTGTTCCTGGTAATAATAAAGGTATTTGGGCCGGTGATTGCATAGATGGTTCTACGGATGCTTTCAGGGGTATGGGTTGTAAGTCTGCGTTGGTTAAGGCGATGACGTGATCAAATTGTTGTAGTAGTTCTTTGAGGCGATCGCTTTCTCTAACTATGCTACTTGCTACTTCTTGGTTTGGATCAGCAGGACGTAATCTTTTTAAGAGTAGTTTACCAAAGGTACGAATTGCTGTCAGGGGGTTGCGGAATTGATGTAAAAGGTTATCTAATAAGTCTCTTTGTTGTTCTTGGAGTATTTGTTGTTGATGTAATTGTTGTTGTAACCATACCTGACGTTGATCTAATATACAGGCGATCGCCAGGGTTTTGGCTATGTGCCGAATTTGACTTTCTTCGTTTTCATTCCAAGGTCTATCTTCTCTTCCTGTCACTAATAAACCCATCATTACCCCTTCATAAATTAGCGGTAACACGATTTGATTACCACTAACAACATATTCATAATCTGATTCGGGTATAGTTGCTTGATTGGGATTATCTGACTCTGGAGGATGTTCCGATGCTGATGTTGCTGTTAATAGCTTACCTTGTTGTGTGGGTGGTGGCAAAATGGGATCAAATTCTAGCTCTATTTGTGAAGATGCTTGAGTTTGTATCAGTTCTTCACCTTGCTGTAATACGGTTGTTTCTGGATATACCACTACAGGAATTAATTGTGCTTCACCTGTAGAGGTTTCTCCTATTTCCTGAGTTAAGTAAACAACACTCAAAGACGCTCCCAGTCCTTGGGTTAGTAACGATATTTGCTCTCGACATAAAGCAATAAAATCAGAACTGGCAGACATTAACATTTTTTAGTTCTTACTCAATCTAATGAATTAGTCTGGACAAATAAAAGAAAGACAAATAAAGATGAGATGTTTTAATATCTATTTAAACCGTTTAGTTATTACTCTTTAGGCTTGACTATCTTTACTAATTAGGGCTTGCTGTTCGCGTAGCGTGCAGTCAGACATATAAAACCAAAACCCTTATAAATCAAAGGTTTGAGGCTGAATACGAGGAAATAAAGTGCAAGATATTTGAAGGTTAGACCTGAAAAACTGTGCATTTTGGGACTAAGAAATCCAAAAATTTGGGGATGATAGATAGCTGAA
>RDXV01000303.1 GCA_004292695.1 Nostocales cyanobacterium
TTAACAGGGGAAGTAGAAACCTGGCCATTATTACCTCCTATCGGCCGCCCCATTGCCAACACTCAAGTTTATATATTGAATAAACAACTACAAATAGTGCCAGTAGGAGTACCAGGGGAATTATATATAGGTGGTATAGCCTTAGCTGATGGATACCTGAACAGACAGGAATTAACCGCCGAAAGATTTATAATTAATCCCTTTGATGAAAATTCACGGTTGTATAAAACTGGGGACTTAGTACGGTATTTACCCGATGGTAATATCGAATTTTTAGGACGTATAGATAACCAAGTAAAAATACGTGGTTTCCGTATTGAACTGGGAGAGATAGAAGCAGTATTAAGTCAGCATGAAGACGTAGAAGGATGTTGTGCGATCGCCCGTGAAGACATACCCGGAGATAAACGTTTAGTAGCTTACGTAGTTGGTAAAAACACACTGACAATTAGTAGCTTACGTCAATTCCTGCAAGGAAAGCTACCAGAATATATGCTGCCTACCGCCTTTGTCATCTTAGCAGAAATGCCACAAACCCCCAGTGGTAAAGTAGATCGTCGCGCCTTACCTGCTCCAGATGTACAGGGTGAAATTACAGATAGATATGTAGCACCAAGCACTACCACAGAAGAAATGTTAGCCTTGATATGGGCGCAAGTATTAAAAATAGAGCGAGTAGGTATTAATGATAACTTCTTTGAATTAGGAGGACAATCATTATTAGCCACACAATTAGTTTCACGTATTCGTAACATTTTCAAAGTAGAATTACCATTGCGGGAACTGTTTGGAAATAACACAATTTCTAAATTAGCACCAGTCATAGAACAGTTACAAAAACAAGCATTAGAACTGACCACACAACCGTTAAAAGTCAGAGAAAATAATTCAGAATTACCATTATCCTATGCACAACAAAGATTATGGTTTTTAGAGCAATTAGACCCAGAAAGTAGTGTATACAATATACCTTTAGCTTTGCAATTAAAAGGTAATATCAATCAGTCAGCATTAGCAGCAAGTTTAGTAGAAATAATTAACCGTCATGAGGTATTAAGAACTAACTTTGTCAGCATTGATGGAGAACCTCAACAAGTAATTCACACCCAAAATAATTGGCACTTAGAAATTATTGAGTGGCAGAAATTACCTAAAGAAGAACAACAACAAGCGACAGAAGAATTTATTAAACAACAAGCAATTCAACCTTTCAATTTAGCTAGTGACAACTTATTCCGAGCTACATTAATCAAATTATCAGAAACCGAAAATCTGTTACTAATTTGTATGCACCATATAGTAGCAGATGCTTGGTCAATAGGAGTATTCAGTCAAGAATTAACAACATTATATAACGCCTACATTGAAGGAAAAGAAACCCCATTAACAGAATTAGAAATTCAATATGCGGACTTTGCAATATGGCAAAGAAACTGGTTACAAGGAGAAGTATTAGCAAGGCAATTAACCTACTGGAAACAGCAACTAGAAACCGCACCCAAATTCTTACAATTACCCACAGATAGACCCAGACCAGCGGTACAAACCTTTGTAGGAAAATATCACCAATTTAGCATTTCCCAAGAATTAAGTAAGGAAATAGAAAAACTCAGTCAAAAACAAGGTGTT
>RDXV01000037.1 GCA_004292695.1 Nostocales cyanobacterium
AGGGGAGGCAGGGGAGGCAGGGGAGGCAGGGGAGGCAGGGGAGGCAGGGGAGGCAGGGGGAGAAAAGACTTTTACCAATGCCCAATGCCCAATGCCCCATGCCCCATGCCCAATTCTAATACCGGAAATATTCTTGAATATCACTTTATTTTCTTCCAAAAACGCATAAACTAGCGGTTGGTTTAGGTCTAAACTGTAAAGTCTTGACCCTAAACAAAAATAGAGATATCAGGAGTAAACCGGCATGACAAAATACCTAGACACCGCCATTGAAGCTATTGTAGCCCGCGAAATTCTTGACTCACGCGGTAGACCTACTCTAGAAGCAGAAGTACATTTAGCGGGGGGTGCAGTCGGACTTGCACAAGTTCCTAGCGGTGCTTCTACTGGCACATTTGAAGCCCATGAACTGCGTGATGGAGATAAAAGTCGTTACGGCGGAAAAGGAGTCCTTACAGCCGTAAAAAACGCCAATCAGATATTAGCACCTAAATTAATTGGCTTAGATGTCCTCAACCAAGAACTTTTAGACAGAACCATGATCGCTACCGATGGTTCACCTAACAAAGCTAACCTTGGTGCAAATGCCATTTTAGGAATTTCTTTAGCCGCTGCTAAAGCTGGTGCAGCTGCTTTAGATATTCCTCTCTACCGCTACTTGGGTGGCCCCTTAGCAAACCTCCTACCTGTACCTTTGATGAACGTCATCAATGGAGGAGCGCACGCAGCGAATAATGTAGACTTCCAAGAGTTTATGATTGTTCCCATCGGTGCGCCTTCTTTCCAAGAAGCTTTACGTTGGGGTGCTGAAGTATTTGCTACTCTCAGCAGCGTATTAGATGATAAAGGTTTGTTAACCGGTGTGGGTGACGAAGGTGGTTTTGCACCTAACTTAGAATCTAACCAAGTGGCTTTAGAATTGCTGGTAGCTGCTATTGAAAAAGCTGGTTACAAACCCGGTGAACAGGTAGCTTTAGCTTTAGATGTGGCTGCTAGTGAATTTTACAAAGACGGCCAATATATTTATGATGGTAAACCCCATACTCCTGGTGAATTTATTGATTATCTCGGTCAATTAGTTGATCAGTATCCCATCATTTCCATTGAAGATGGTTTACATGAGGAAGATTGGTCAAACTGGCAATTACTAACCCAGAAAGTCGGTTCTAAGGTGCAGTTAGTCGGTGATGATTTATTTGTAACTAATGCTACCCGCCTCCAGAAAGGTATTGAGCAAAAAGCGGGTAATTCGATTTTGATTAAATTAAATCAAATCGGTTCACTAACTGAAACTTTGGAAACCATTGACTTAGGTACAAGAAACGGTTTCCGCTCAGTCATTAGCCATCGTTCCGGTGAAACCGAAGATACAACCATTGCAGATTTAGCCGTAGCAACTCGCGCAGGTCAAATTAAAACCGGTTCTCTCTGTCGTAGTGAGCGGGTGGCTAAATACAATCGTTTGCTAAGAATTGAACATGAGTTAGGCGATCGCGCTATCTATGCAGGTAAAGTTGGTTTAGGACCAAAGTAGGTGACAGGTGACAGGTGACAGGTGACAGTGAAGAAAGCAGGGGAAGCAGGGGAAGCAGGGGGAGAATATTAACTTTTGCCTCTTGCCTCTTGCCTTCTGTTCCCTGTTCCCTGTTCCCTGTTCCCTTCTTATGGATAAAACCCAACTTTAGGCAACCCTAAACCTTCATCCCAACCCATCATGATGTTCATACATTGAATGGCTTGGCCTGCTTGTCCTTTGATCAGGTTGTCAATGGCTGACATGACGATCACTCGCCGGGTTCTGGGGTCAACTTCTATACCTATGTAACAGGAGTTGCTCCCACAAGCCCATTTAGTTTGGGGATATGTGCCACTATTACAGATTTTTACCCAGGGGGAATTACGGTAAAATGCTGTGTAAATTGTGATTAAGTCATCACGGACTAAACCGGGATCTCGTAAGCTGGCGTAAACTGTGGCTAATATTCCCCTTACCATTGGAATTAAATGGGGTGTAAATTGCACTGTCACTTCATGTCCGGCTAAATCACTGCAAATTTGCTCAATTTCTGGGGTGTGGCGGTGACGGGCGACGTTATACGCTGCCAGAGAGTTATCTGCTTCCGCTAACAACAGATTAATTTTTCCCTGTCTCCCTCCTCCAGATGTTCCAGATTTAGCATCAATGATCGCGGTTTCTGGGATAATTAATCCTTGTTTTAAAAGGGGAGATAGTGCCAGTAAGCTGGCTGTGGGATAACACCCAGGACAACCAATTAAATTTGATTCGGCAATGCGATCGCGGTATAATTCTGGTAAACCATAAACTGCTGTTTCCGCAACGCTTTGATCCTTCCTTTCTGTACCATACCAAGTTGTGTAAGTTTTTAAGTCACTGAAACGATAATCAGCACTCAAATCTAATACTTTACAGCCTTTTTCTATAAGTTTAGGAGCAATATCACAGGCTAAACCGTTGGGTAAAGATAGAAATACTATTTCACATCTACTAGCGATGATTTCTGGATCTACAGGTTCAATTTTTAAGTTAACTATGTTCCCCAAATGGGGATAGAGATCCGCAAATGTTTTTCCTGCGCTGCTTTCACCACCTAAATATACTACTTCTACTTCTGGATGATCCATCAGGAGTCTGACAAGTTGTACTCCGCCATAACCTGACGCGCCAACAATGCCTACTGGTACGCGCCTTGCATTACCCATGTTATGAAATCCTTATCTACTTTTGTTAATTTGCTTTCAGCTATCAACAATCAAGCTCTTAACTTATTGCTGACAACTTATTATTATTGAACTTTCGCTGCATTGTATAGCAAATATTGTCTTTTGGAGAAGGCAGGGGGCAGGAGGCAGGGGGCAGAAGGTAAAACACCCTAACCTTATGGCTTGATAGCGCGGTGTGGTGTAAGCAATTTTTTGTGTATTTTCTCGCTTTTTAGTTTAACTCAATTGTGGTAAATACTTAACTTTATTATAAGTATTGCGGTATTTACTGAAGTTTTATTGCGGTAGTTTTGTGTTTTTTAAACAAAATCAACAAAAAATAATCAGGAAAAATATTTACAACTGCACTTAGATAGAATTATTATTTAATATGACATCTGCTACATCCAGCAATTCATAAAAGACTGTTGATAGTTCATTTGGGAAAACCTAGCAGGAACTACCAGCGCACCTTCCTTTTGAAGTTGGGGAATATAAACAACCTGCTGTTAAGGTGATTGATGACTGGGGAAATGAGTTGTTGATTGTTAACAATTTGTAAAGGTAACTAATATGAATGAATTATATAATTACTGCTTGATTTGTGAAAACATAATTTCTATGCCTAACACGGAAAAAATAGAAATGCCAGAATATGATAACAGCAGTGGTATATTTTGGGGATTGGCTGCACATTGGGATAATATATTAACTTATAAAGAACTAAAAAAAAGAGTGCATGAAATTGACTGCAATAATACCAAAATAGGTAATGTTTTAATTGTTATTACACATGATTCTGGAAATGGAGAAAAACGCTATTCCCATGAAAATTTGTATAAAGTTTTAAATGAGTTTGGGGAAAATGGATGGGAAATAGCAAGTACAAATACAGATTATTATTTTAATGACGAATCTCGATATGACATTGAAAAAAGATATTTTCTCAAAGAAATATTAAATTTGAATGATGATGATTATGAAGATTCATTAGATAAAATCAGTCTAACTAGAACAAAATATCTAATGAAAAAAAATCTTGGAATAACCAAGGAAGAGTTAGAACAACAAAGAGAAGGAAGAGTAGACAGATTGTTAAGAAATATGCAAAAAAAAATAGACGAATTAAGTGAGGCACAGCAATCAAGAGAATTATTAAGATTAAGAAAACAATTAGACTCTTTATAATTTATGCCCTACGAAGTTAACAATTCTATCCTAAACTCTCCCTTTGATGAAAGGTAATGTTACTGATTTATCAATTCTATTAGCAGCAATATCACAATATTCCTCACGAAGTTCAAAACCAATTACCACACGGTTTAAATCTAAAGCTACCACAGCAGTAGTACCCGAACCTAAAAATGGATCTAAAATTATTTGATTTTGATTTGAAGATGCTTTAATTATTCTTTCAATTACAGCAACGGGAAACTGTGCTGGGTGAGGTGTTCTTTCTTGGGAAGATCGGTTTTTACCTGATGTAACTTTAGGAAATTCCCAAACATCTGTAGGATTTTTACCTAAAGGGTTAACTTTGATTTTACCATTCTTTTTCTGATTGGGATATTTAACATTAGGATCACGAATATCATCTAAGTTAAAAATATAAGACTCTTGGTTTTTGACACACCATAAAAATTTCTCATTTCTAGGTGAAAAAAACTTACTTCCAGCAACTCCCGCGCCATAATTCCAGACAATTTCTTGAATTAAATAAAAAGGTATTTTATCCCATAGTAAATAAGAAATAGGAATTGCCTTAGCACGATTTTTGAGCGACAAATAACCGAGATTTAACCAAAACGCCCCATCAGATTTTGTGAGACGATAAATTTCTGTAATCCACTTTTCACACCAGGTTATATAATCATTTAATGGTAAGGGATTTTCATATTCTTTACCAATATTATATGGCGGACTTGTTACCGTCAGATTGATAAATTCATCTGGTAACATTGCCATTGCTTCTACACAGTCTATATTATAAATAAAGCAATTAGATGTTTGAAAGTAAGGTTTACCTAACCATTTAACTATATTAGCTGGGTTCATAAATGATGATTTTTGAGAATACTATCAGATTCTTCTAAATATCTGTATTACTTGTAATATTATTTACATGATTGTCATTGCCAGGCTGAATAGACAGAAATCATTGTACAGAATCTCTAGATCCGATAAACAGGCTACAATATTAAAATAATTGTTAAAAAAATTTACGTTGGTAGCTAGAATTTCCTGTGTCACAGTCCAATAATAACCAAACCTTTAAATTTGATTCTATTGATGCCGCTTTAGCTGACCTTAAAGCCGGTCGTTCTATTGTGGTGGTAGATGACGAAAACCGCGAAAATGAAGGCGACTTGATTTGTGCTGCCCAGTTTGCCACCCCGGATATGATTAATTTTATGGCGGTGGAAGCTAGGGGTTTGATCTGTTTAGCCATGACAGGCGATCGCCTCGATGAGTTAGACTTACCATTAATGGTGAGCAACATCACTGATACTAACCAAACCTCTTTCACCGTCAGCATTGATGCAGGACCCCATTTAGGAGTAAGTACGGGTATATCAGCGGAAGATCGCGCCCGCACTATCCAAGTAGCACTCAACCCCATGACTAAACCCGACGACTTGCGTCGTCCTGGGCATATTTTCCCCATCCGGGCTAAAGCTGGTGGTGTGCTAAAAAGAGCGGGACACACAGAAGCGGCTGTAGACTTAGCCCGTTTAGCTGGATTGTACCCCGCTGGTGTGATTTGTGAAATTCAAAATCCCGATGGTTCAATGGCTAGACTACAGCAGTTGGTCGAATATGCCAAAGTCCATAATTTGAAAATTATCAGTATTGCAGATTTAATTAGTTATCGTCTGCAAAACGATCGCCTCATTTATCGAGAAATTGTCACCAAACTACCTACCCAATTCGGACAGTTTGATATCTACGGCTACCGTCATACTGTAGATAATACTGATCATGTTGCCATCGTCAAAGGTGATCCCGCTAAGTTTGGTGATGAACCTGTAATGGTGCGGATGCACTCAGAATGTTTAACCGGTGATGCTTTGGGATCTTTGCGCTGCGATTGTAGAATGCAGTTAAAGGCCGCATTGAAAATGATTGAAAATGCAGGTCAAGGTATCGTAGTTTACTTACGCCAAGAAGGGCGAGGAATAGGGTTAATTAACAAGTTAAAAGCCTATTCTTTGCAGGATATGGGACTGGATACAGTGGAAGCAAACGAGCGTTTAGGTTTTCCCGCAGATTTGCGAGATTATGGCATGGGGGCGCAAATTCTCATGGATTTAGGAGTTAAAAAAATTCGCCTCATTACCAACAATCCCCGTAAAATTGCGGGTGTCAAAGGCTATGGTTTAGAAGTTGTAGATCGTGTACCTTTGTTGATAGAAGCTAATGATTACAATTCCCGTTACCTAGCTACAAAGGCTAAGAAATTGGGACATATGTTGTTACAAACTTATCTAGTAACAGTAGCGTTACAGTGGCAAGATGAACCAGATTCTGTGACAAAACGTTATGAACGCTTAGAAAAACTCCGTTACTTAGCAAAAACGAATCACTTACTTTTGCAAGAAGAAGCAAGACCGTTAGGAATTGCATTATTTGATCAACCGTCATTAACTGTACATTTAGGGTTTGATCAGCCAAACATTGCCAATACTAACTGGTATCAACAACAAGGGCATCCTTATATACAGGCAGTTTGCCACATTTTGGATAACTTATTAGACTTACCCTATGTGCAGAAAATAGAATTTTTAATTTCTACTGGTAGTGATCCCTTGAGTAATTTACAGGTGCAGTTAGATAGACAAGTTTTTGGTAAAGACATTAAACCTTCATTTTTAGGCGATCGCCTGGAAACACAACAGATTTATAGTTTTAGTAAGTAATTTGTTGTATATTGTCGTATCTTCAAAATAGCTCTGGTTTCATCCCCGGAGCTATTTATTTTTATTGATTTATTTTGTATGCTGGAATCATAAAGCTAATAATTAACTATAAATATAAAGTCATGCTTGTAGAATTTAGTGTAGAAAATTATCGTTCTTTTCAGGAAAAGCAAACATTGAGTATGGTAGCTGCTGAAGATGATGAAACCATGATCAATAGTAACACTTTTACCATGCCGAATACAGATGATTTACGTCTAGTTACAAGTGCTGCAATTTATGGACCAAATGCGTCAGGAAAAAGTAATTTAATCAAAGCTATACAAACACTTATACATCTTGTAATTAATTCAGCCAGTAGGATGCAAGCTGGTGATAAATTACCTATTGAACCATTTAGATTAAATAGCGAATCTCCGAAACACCCTACCACATTTGAAGTAATATTCATTCATAAAGGTACACGCTATGAATATGGAATTTCTGCCAATCAAGAAAGAATTTATGAAGAATGGTTAATTGCATATCCAAAGGAACGACAACAAAACTGGTTTTCTAGGCAACTTATGCCAGATAATTCAGAACTACAAATAGATGAAGTATATCAATGGTCTTTTGGTAAAGGATTGAAGGGAGAGAAAAAAATTATTAGTAAATTTGTGCGTGATAATTCTTTATTTTTATCTCATGCTGCACAAAATAATCATCCTCAATTAACCGAAATATTTAATTTTTTTAGGGAACAGATAAATATTATGATGCACGGTTATACTGATATAGGTTTTACCCTGGGTATTTTGAATAAAGATAGTCATTTAAAACAGAAAGTTGCTAAATTAATGACAGAAGTAGATATTGGTATTTCAAATATCAATATTCAGATTGATCCTAGATTGACACCTGAAGAGTTAAGTAAAATAAATCCTTTTGATCTACAATTCATTAATCATAAAGCTGAACTTAAATATTTTGCTGAACAAACTATTGATACTCTTGAGCAATTTGACATTACAACAACTCATAAAATGAATGATTCTGAAGAAGAAATAGAATTTGACATAACGGAAGAATCTACAGGAACACAACGCTTATTTGAAATAGCAGGATATTGGTTATATGTGTTGCAAAATGGAGAAATATTAATAGTAGATGAACTAGATACAAGTCTGCATCCAGTTCTTTCCACAGAATTAATAAAAATGTTTAGTGATCCCAAAATTAATAAAAATAATGCCCAGCTAATATTTACAACCCATGATACCACACTTTTAGATGAAAATATATTTCGTCAAGATCAAGTTTGGTTAACTCAAAAAAGTAAAAATATGACCAAGTTATATTCATTATTAGATTTCCAAATTCATGAAGATGAATCACTACAAAAAGGATATCTCTTAGGTCGTTATGGTGCTATTCCTTCTATTAATAATCTAAATATCTAAACAAATTTATGTCCAGGGGAAAATCTACCAATCATTTAAGCAGAAAGACAAGAAAAAAAGAAAAGAAGGCTTACTTTTTAATTGTGGTTGAGGGAGAAACAGAAAAAAACTATTTCACTTCTTTAAAATTAGAATTAGAAATAAATAGATCAATCAGTATTCATCTGTTTTCTGCTGATGGTGGTGATCCTTTGGGGATTATTAACGAAGCATATAGACTTTTTCAACAAAACATACGACAGAGTAAGAATGGTAAAACGCCAAAATTTGATCAAGTATTTTGTGTATTTGATGAAGACAATAAACCAGAAAAATATAAACAAGCTCTCACCACTGCACAACAATATAATTTTACTGCTATCACATCAATACCCTGTTTTGAATTTTGGTTTCTACTGCATTATTGCTACACTACCAGTCCATTTTTTAATTACCATGAATTATGTCCCAAACTAGAAGCAGAAATGAGAAAAGCTGGTATTCTCAAACCGGGTAAAAATTATGACAAAAGCGATAAGTCGCTATATGAAAAACTGCAACCCAACCAAGAAATAGCAATAAATAACGCCATCAAACTAGAAAATAAACACCCTAATGAAGATGGGTGTACAAACCCATCCACAAAAGTACATCATTTAGTACAAGAACTAAAAAACCAAAAAGACTTTAAATAAATTACGAATTACGTTCGCGAAGCGTTTCCGAAGGAAATATTACGAATTACTAATTATTCAAACTTTTCAACTCCCGAAAAGAACGTAACTTATTAAAAAACTTATCAAAATCAAAACTCAAAGGATCAACCTTACCATTAGCAATATCAACATCACGATGAGTAGTAATTCTCTCATCAGGAACTTGACTTTGGGCAATTAACCAAGCTAAAGAATTATATTGATCCTCAGTATAACCGCTATGTCCTTGAATATTTCTTTTTCCCCAAGCATCAGGAGGCGTTTCTAAAGAAACATGATAAGCAAAATTATTTACAGAAGCCGGTAAATTCGGATTAGTTTGTACAGTTTCCTCCACACCATTAGCACCTTTAAAAACCGAATTACTAGCACCAAAAGCGCGTTTATCAGGTGGTACTAAATAAATTACAGTCCCATCCAGAGTAATTAAAGCATGATAACTAGCTTGGACATTTTCATCAACATTATTAGTTTGAAAAAAATTCACCGCACTAGAAGCAGAATTAGTAGTTTCATGTAAAACAATAATCGGTTGATTATTTACAGGTATACCATTAACATCATGAGTAAATCTTTCACCATAATTACTAGGATGTACTTGAGCCGCCGCCAAATTAGGTTTATACTTAGCAAAAGCAGCAGTAGTTATGTATTGAGTAATAACTTGATTTTTTTGATTGCTTTCAACAGAAGGTTGAGATAAAATTGGTAGCTTTGGTAAATTTATTCGCGGTATGTATACTCTTTCTTCTGCTTGATATGAACCTTGAGTATGTTGATTCCTAAAAATAGAATTTGGATTTGATATTCCTGTATTATTTTGTGGTTTTTTTGCACCACCAATAAAAAGAACTAAAATCAGAGCCGTCAGCATCAAAAAAATTAGTATTACCCTAGTCGCCCAGTCTCTAAATCTCATATATTGTTTGCTAAACTAATTTAATAAACTAAATTTAATTCTCACTTAATCAGCCAATAATCTGGTATCCAAAATTTATGAATATTCATTAAAATTGCCCCCAGTACAAAATTCTCAATATCATCTTCAAAGGAAGCTGTGGGAAAAGTTAACCCAGAATTCTCATTATTGCATATTATCTGCTCAAGTATTTGCTCAAAATTCCCTTCTAATTCCTCAACCTTAGACCTGAATCCTTACAACGCTTACATAGTCCAGAACTTCCTGTCATCGTCTTTGATGGTGCAATGGGAACTAACCTACAAACTACCTAACATAGAAAAAAAAGAACATTTATTTATTCAGCCAGCCCTAATTAAACCCATAATTTGTCAAGATGAAGTTATCAAAAATAACTTATTCGTAACACTTATTCTTGTTTTTTAACATCCATCTAATTGACAGACGTATTAAAAGTAACATACGATTTAAAGTTAGATTTCATGTAGGTACTACGAACATGAGAAAGTATTCTTCTCGCATCTGGAGATACGACGGCAGCGTTGAAGACGATGCTCCTAAGTGGGCAAAAGTGCGGGCAGATATGCAGCCAGCCTTTCCCACTTATTATGCAACAGATAGCGATCCTTTTGCCGAATTAGTTGGTCAAGCAATTCGCCAACTCAACCAACTTAAACCCGAAGCAATTGGTCATGGCTACTTAGGATATGACCCTAATCTTGATTACAGTCAAGTGGCAGATGCAGAACTAGCTCCCAACATGGATTATGTTGAGAATGTCATCAGCCAATCAATCGCTTTATTTGAAGGGATGCCCAACTGGAATCACCCTAGAGTGATGCCCAATGTCATTCCCCCAGCCAATACCGCTGCCATCATTGCCGCCATGATGACCAATGTTTTTAGCCCCAATATTATTGAGGGCGAATACTCTTGGAACGTGGAAAAATCAGAAATGGAATCCGCCGCCATCATTGCCAAATTGATTGGTTGGGACTCAAGGGTAGCTGGGGGAATTTATACTTTTGGCGGTTCTGGCTGCTATTTCTATGGCTTGAAGTATGCCTTAACTCAAGTATTGCCAGATTCCCGCTGTAAAGGGATTAGAACCGATGGCAAACTGCTAGTTTCCCAACAAGGTCACTATTGTATGATGAATTCCACAGACTGGACTGGTCTGGGAATGGAAAATATCATCACTATTAAGACCGATCCTCAAACCAATGCTATGGATATGGAGGATCTGGAAAGGGTGATGCAAGAATTGTATGACGCAAGAATTCCGATTATTTCCATCGTTTGTACTATGGGGACAACCGATGCCTTTGCCATCGATCCCGTCGATCAAGTCCGCGAGTTAATTGACAGGTATCCCAATCCTCCAGGATTTGGGCGAACATTCTTGTATTGCGATGCAGTCATTGGTTGGTCTTGGCTGACATTTAAAGACTACGACTTTATGGGCAATCCCTTGGGATTTGATGACATAATTTTGTCCAAAATTGAACGAAATTATCGGTTGATATCCAAGGTAATCTATGCCGATGCCATTGGTTGCGACTTCCATAAAACAGGTTGGTCAACCTACAATTGCAGCATCTTTATGATGCGAGATCTCGCCCATTTCAAAACATTGATGCTCCGACCTGGTTCCGTCTATCTCCAAGAGCGCACCTGTTACAATCCCGGTCTTTATACTCTGGAAGTCTCCCGCTCTGGTTCCTATTCTATGGCAGGATGGGCGACTCTGAAATTCCTGGGGCAAGAGGGATTTCAATCTCTCCTGGGTGGCATTTTGGAAATGGGGCAGTATCTGCGGGACTGCATTGATTCAGAAGACACTTCTGTTTGCGTCAATGATGAGGATTATGGTTTTGTCACCCTATTTCGAGTTTATCGCCGTGGAGTTAATGCTCACGAACAGTACAATCGGGAGTTAAACGAGCCAAATGCCAGAAATGAATTGATCGAAAACAACAAATTCCAGCAAAAAATTGCCGATCAACTTTGGGAATGGTTCCGTACCGATCAGCAACTAGGAGCAGAATACGCTCCCTACATCAGCTACACCAGTGGTTTCCGTCCGACATCGTATAACATGGATCAATCAGATCCCGAAGCAGTGATTTATGCGTTGAAGTCCTATCCAATGAATATCAACATCAATGCTCAAGCAATGGATACTTTATTGGAACTGGTGTTGTTAGCACGAGATGAAGTGATGGCTGGTGAAGTTAATACTGAAACTCGCGGGAATTGTCAACCACCTTATTGCGATATTGAGGAAGAAAATGACCTCAAATGCAATCAACCAGATCCAAAACGCGGTTTGATGCAAGTGCGAAGTCTCTTGTCTGGAGTGGGAATGCCCCGTTATCAATAAAGTATCCGATACAAAAAAGCTGACTAAGCTGTTGTGCATTTAATTTTGTAGTAAGTGGAATAGGCATCTTACCTGTTCCACAAGATTTCTGAAGCAATTGAAGATGCCTCGGTTTTACGATACATTCGTTCTAGTTAGGTAATAGACCTCTCCGAAAATGAATGTAGAGACGTTCCGTCGGAACGTCTCTACAAGGGTTTCAAGCCACGCACATTTAATTACCACCAGATGTCTAATAGGTCAATTCAAGGCATTTTACCAATTTGAGTGGGTTTTTGACAGTTTCCTCGGTCTTTTTTGATCATCTAATCTGCCTGTAACCCTATTGGCATCAGGCTTTTATTCTTATTCAGCCAGCCATATATATAAATTAGGAAAATTTCAGCAAATAATATATTAAATCTAGTATCACTAAACCAAACTCAATTTCTGGAAACAAATATGACTCATCCTTTCTTGGAATACCTGCATAGTCCAGAACTTCCTGTCATCGTCTTTGATGGTGCGATGGGAACTAACCTCCAAACCCAAAACTTGACTGCTGAAGATTTCGGCGGCGCACAGTATGAAGGTTGCAATGAATATTTAGTACACACAAAACCGGAAGCAGTCGCTAAAGTTCACCGTGACTTCCTCGCTGCGGGTGCGGATGTGATTGAAACTGATACCTTTGGTGGTACTTCTATTGTTTTAGCAGAATACGACCTAGCAGACCAAGCCTATTATCTCAGTAAAAAAGCCGCAGAATTAGCTAAAAGTGTGGCGGCGGAATTTTCTACCCCGGAAAAACCCCGCTTTGTTGCAGGTTCAATGGGACCAACAACCAAACTTCCTACTTTGGGACATATTGATTTTGATACCATGAAAGATGCTTTTGCAGAACAAGCAGAGGCTTTATTTGATGGTGGTGTAGATTTATTCATCATAGAAACTTGCCAAGATGTGCTGCAAATTAAAGCTGCATTAAATGGAATTGAAGAAACTTTTGCGAAAAAAGGCGAAAGAAGACCGTTAATGGTTTCCGTCACAATGGAAAGCATGGGGACAATGTTGGTAGGTACGGAAATTGCTGCTGTATTAACCATTTTAGAACCATTTCCCATTGATATACTCGGTTTAAACTGCGCCACTGGTCCCGACTTGATGAAACCACACATCAAGTATTTATCAGAACATTCGCCCTTCGTAGTTTCCTGTATTCCCAATGCTGGTTTACCGGAAAACGTCGGTGGTCAAGCTCATTACAAACTTACGCCTGTAGAATTACGGATGGCGTTAATGCACTTTGTTGAAGATTTGGGTGTCCAAGTGATCGGGGGTTGCTGTGGGACACGTCCAGCGCACATTCAACAATTAGCGGAAATTGCCAAAGATTTAACACCGAAAGTTAGACAACCAAGTTTAGAACCAGCGGCAGCTTCAATTTATACCACTCAAAATTATGATCAAGATAATTCTTTCTTGATCGTCGGTGAAAGACTTAACGCCAGTGGTTCTAAAAAATGCCGTGACTTACTGAACGCTGAAGACTGGGATGGTTTAGTATCCATGGCCAGAAGTCAGGTTAAAGAAGGCGCTCACATTTTAGATGTCAACGTTGACTATGTGGGACGGGATGGCGTGCGTGATATGCACGAGTTAGTCTCTCGGATCGTTAATAATGTTACCTTGCCTTTAATGCTCGATTCCACCGAATGGGAAAAAATGGAAGCGGGTTTAAAAGTCGCCGGAGGTAAGTGTTTACTCAATTCTACCAACTACGAAGACGGCGAACCCCGATTTTTAAAGGTGTTGGAATTAGCTAAAAAATACGGTGCGGGTGTTGTAATTGGTACAATTGACGAAGATGGCATGGCGCGAAACGCAGATAAAAAGTTTGAAATTGCCCAACGTGCTTACCGTCAAGCTGTGGAATATGGTATACCACCCACAGAAATTTTCTTTGATACTTTAGCCTTACCTATTTCTACGGGGATTGAAGAAGATCGGGAAAACGGAAAAGCCACCATAGAAGCCATTCGCCGCATCCGTGAAAACCTGCCTGGTTCTCATATCATGTTAGGGGTATCAAATATATCCTTTGGTTTAACCCCAGCAGCGCGGATGGTGTTAAATTCAATGTTCTTGCATGAAGCAACGTCCGCTGGTATGGATGGGGCAATAGTCAGCGCCAATAAAATTTTACCCCTAGCGAAAATTGATCCCAAGCATCAAGAAGTTTGTCGGCAATTAATTTATGATGAACGTAAATTTGAAGGTGATATCTGCGTTTATGATCCTTTAGGAGAATTAACCAGACTTTTTGAAGGTGTGAAAGCAAAACGTAACACCGGAATTGATGAAAATTTACCCATTGAGGAAAGGTTAAAACGTCATATTATTGACGGTGAAAGAATTGGTTTAGAAAAACAATTAACCCTAGCGTTAGAAAAATATCCACCTTTAGAAATCATTAATACTTTCTTATTGGATGGGATGAAAGTTGTGGGTGAATTGTTCGGATCTGGACAAATGCAATTACCTTTTGTATTACAATCAGCAGAAACCATGAAAGCTGCGGTTGCTTATTTAGAACCGTTCATGGAAAAATCGGAATCTGGTAATAATGCTAAGGGAACTTTTGTCATTGCCACTGTTAAAGGTGATGTCCATGATATTGGTAAAAACTTGGTTGATATCATCTTATCTAACAATGGTTATAAGGTGATTAATTTGGGGATTAAACAACCAGTAGAAACTATCATTCAGGCTTATGAAGAACACAAACCTGATTGTATTGCTATGAGTGGTTTGTTAGTAAAATCCACCGCTTTCATGAAGGAGAATTTACAGGTTTTCAATGAAAAAGGAATTACTGTGCCGGTAATTTTAGGTGGAGCGGCTTTAACTCCTAAGTTCGTGAATGAAGATTGCCAAAATACTTATAAGGGTAAGGTTGTTTATGGCAAAGATGCTTTTTCTGATCTGACTTTTATGGATAAGTTAATGCCAGCAAAAGCCGCCGGAAATTGGGATGATTTAAAGGGGTTTTTGGATGAAATAGGAAGTGAAGAATCAACTAATGGACATAAAAACACAGTTGAGAAAACTGTAAAAACTAAAAAATCTGCTGAACCGAGAGAGATTGACACAAGGCGTTCTGAAGCTGTAGAAATCAATATTGAACGTCCTACTCCTCCTTTTTGGGGTACGCAGTGGTTACAATCTGAAGATATTTCTTTGGAGGAATTATTCTGGTATTTAGATTTGCAAGCTTTGATTGCTGGACAATGGCAATTCCGTAAACCAAAGGAACAATCTAAGGAGGAATATCAAGGGTTTTTAAGTGAGAAGGTTTACCCGGTTTTAGAAAGTTGGAAAGCGCGAATTATTGAGGAGAATTTGTTGCATCCACAGGTGATTTATGGGTATTTTCCTTGTCAGTCTGAAGGAAATTCTCTACATATATATAATGTAGAAAATCACTCACAACAAATTGCTAGTTTTGAGTTTCCCCGTCAACGTTCTGGGAGAAGATATTGTATTGCAGATTTCTTTGCACCGAAGGAGTCGGGTATTATTGATGTTTTCCCGATGCAAGCGGTGACTGTGGGGGAAGTAGCTACGGAGTTTGCACAAAAGTTATTTGCTGACAATCAATACACTGATTATCTGTATTTTCACGGTTTAGCGGTGCAGGTGGCTGAGGCTTTGGCGGAATGGACTCACGCGAGAATCCGCCGGGAGTTGGGTTTTGGTGATGCTGAACCGGATAATATTCGGGATATTTTGGCGCAGCGTTATCAAGGTTCTCGGTATAGTTTCGGCTATCCTGCTTGTCCGAATATTCAGGATCAGTTTAAGCAGTTGGAGTTGTTGGGAACTGACAGGATCAATATGTACATGGATGAAAGTGAACAGTTATATCCTGAACAGTCTACAACGGCGATTATTGCTTATCATTCTGTAGCTAAGTATTTCACTGCTTAGGTTTTTGTCCCCCTTTGTTTTTTGATGGAGGGGGAGTTTATATTTTTTATGCTCACGCAAAGACGCAAAGGAAGAAAGATATAGAATTTACGCACAAGTTACGGAAGAATGAACCACGTTCACCGAAGGTGTTCCCGCAGGGTAGAAACGAAGGACACGAAGGAAAAAGAGTTTGAGAGAGATTTTGCATGGGTATTGAATAATAAGAATGTGGTAAGTTATATGATCGGATTATGGAGATGATTTTCAAATGGATTCTAATTTACAAACTGAACTTTCTACGATATTATCCCAGTATCAAAATTCTTTTATCAATAAAGTTTATGCAGATGAAAATAATGAATCTGATATATTAATGAATGTTTTTTCTCTGACAGCAGAAACTAAGCGAGAAAATCGTCAATATTGGGGACGAGAATTAGGAATGTGTTGGCAATTAATCGTTACTAAAATTTGTCAATATACTTGTACAAACTTTCACCCAGCTTTAAAAGTTGATGGTGATGAACCTTGTGATTTAATAGTGGGAAAATATGCAATTGATACTAAATATCGCATAGGTTCTGGTGATTCTGGAACATTGAAAAAGTTTAGAGAATATGGTAATTTACTCACTACAATGGGATATACTCCCATACTTTTAATATTGAGAAATGATAATTTACCTGCTGCTATTAATGCTTGTAAATCAGGTAATTGGCAAGTTTTAACAGGACAAGAAAGTATGGATTTTATACACCAGATTTCTGGTATTGATGTCAAAAGCTTCTTAGAAAGTAATGCGGGTAAATATCAGGTAAATTAGATTAACATTTTTGCATTACTACTACTGTATCATGTTTAATTGTTCCTGCCCAATCCACATTTCTGGGAATATTAAGTTTCCGATTTTTCAACAATAAATGAAATCTAAAAACCTCTTTAAATCCCAAATTTGTCGCAAAATCAGTTAATGAATCAGCTACAGGAATATCAACACCGCAAATTTTACTCACATCCCCCACAGCAAAGCAATAATAACCTCCTGATTTTAATTTATGATATGCACTATCAAAATGTTGCTGCATATCCATAAAATATTTATAAACTACTCTCGCTCTTAATTGATTTTGTCCTTTACTCGCTTTATATTTATCTCCATTAAATATTTCTATAATTAAATTATCAAGATGATTATTTCCGGTTTTTCCTAGTTGTTTATATTCAACGCTGGAAATTCTTTCTGTACCAATTTCTTGAGAACTTAAATTTAATCGCTCTTGATTATTTTTCACTAAATTTAACCAATGCAACTCAAATTTACTTGCCCAAATATAATCAATTGCATTAATATAAGGTGGAGAAGTCACGATAGCATCACATAACCAATTTCCATCTAAATTTCTCGCATCTTGTGATGATACTTCTTGAATATCGCTATCATCCCAATCAAACTGATACCATTCTGAAAGTGCTTCTATAATTTTATCAACATAAAACTGAAAATACTTAAATACATCATACCGATTTCTTTGGGGAATTTCTTTAACGTGAGAACGTCTTGCAGCTAATATCATTCCCTCATTCATGTCAGAACATTTTCTCACAGTAGATGATAAAGCTAGTAATAAAACTGGTTGATAAACTGGGTTTGATAAAAATATTTTACTTTTAATAATTTCTAATCCTATTTGTACATCTTTTTGAAACCATAGGTCTTTATTACTAAAATCAACACTGTGGTTTACAGTTTCCTGATTATATGATTCTGTTACTATTTTTTTTGCTGCTTCTAAAATATCAATGAGTGGTAAGCGAGATGTTTTAACTCTACAAATTAATTGACTTAAAGGGTTATTGTCTGACCAAATAATTTTTTTCCCTACTTTCAAAGATTCGATAATGCTTGTTCCTGAACCTGCAAATGGTTCAAGAATAATTGCATTTTTGGTAGTGTATTTTTGTAAAAACCAAGCTGGAATTTCCGGTATTGTTTTTGCAGGTTGAAACCCTAGTGAATAAACTTTTAATGGTGAATTTCTCTCTAGGGAGATGTAAGAACCATTAGGTAAATTATCGGGAATATTATATTTAATTTCTAAATAGTTTAGTTCTTTTGTCTGGTTTATTGTAGATAATAGTTGATGATTTTGTGTTTCAGGAAAAAGTGATAATTGTTTCATAATTGTTGCATTGTATTTGAATTGATGTAGTCATAGTGTGGCGTAATTTGGTTCAAATATATGAAAAATTCTGTAATAATTGGGTAGACGAAGCGAATACTTTATCAACTGCATATTACAAAACTACAATAATTTCTGCAATAGATTATAAATATCTCCCTTATCACCTTCTTTTCTTAAACCTACACCAACAACTAAAACTACTACCTGATCATTTTCTACTTGATAAACTATACGATAACGTTGACCCACAGCCCTAACACTGCGATAATTAATCAACTGTCCAGTTAAAGGTTTTCCCTGTTTTTCTGGTTCTATTTTTAATTTATCAATCTTGGCAATTAGAGCTTTTTGGTGACGGGTATCTTTAATGTTTTCTAACATCTCTAATGCTAAAGGTGTTAACTTAATTTCAAATTCAATCTGATCAGATTGTGGTTTATCAAAGTCCGAGTTTGAGTTTTGCATCATTCCAACTAATGGTTTCTCCCCTGTCTGCTTGAGCTATACTTTCTTGTAATTGCTGACTAAATTCTTGATCAGATAAAATTGCTAATGTTTCTAGCAAAGATTCATATTGTTCAAAACTAATAGCCGCCATTACCGGTTTACCATGTTTGGTGATGATTATTGGTTCTTCTTGTAAATCATCTGGTAAGTCTAAAAGTTGCTCTTGTGCTTCTGTAATTGTTAGGTATTTTAACATATTTTGGTTATCAATAATTCCTCTATGTCATTATATCACTAATTCAAGTTAATTTCAAAATATGATTTTTATGCTGTTTACAATCTTGATATAATTAATTCAAATTAATATGATATTTTGCACAATTACTATTGTATCATGTTTCATAGTTATTCCTCAATCAACATTTACAAAAATATTTAATAAAAATATTCATGAAAACCGATTCTATCTTTTATCGCATTTTTCAAACCTTACCTCAATCCTTTTTTGAATTGATAAACTTACCTCCTAGTGAAGCAAATGCTTATGATTTTGCCTCAGTAGAACTCAAACAAACAGCATTTAGAATTGATGGTGTATTTATACCTACAGATAATCAACCCAAAAGACCAATTTATTTTTTAGAGGTGCAATTTCAAAGAGATGAGGATTTTTATTCTCGCTTTTTTTCGGAAATCTTTCTTTATTTACATCTCTATGCTTCTACTACACCCTGGCAAGCTGTGGTTTTATTTGCTAAACGTAGTATAGAACCCACAGAAATAGAACCCTATCGCTATTTACTAGAAAGTCCTTTGGTAACTCGTTTTTATTTGGATGAATGGGTAGATGTACAAACATCCTTGGGATTAGGTATTATTAAGTTAGTGGTGGAAAAAGAAAAAGCAGTTCCAGCTTTAGCGAGAACTTTATTATCACAAGCAAAATCAGATTTACCTGATCCCCGTCAGCAAAGAAATTTGCTAGATTTAATTCAGACAATTGTTTCCTATAAATTACCCCTTCTTAGTCCCCAGGAGTTAGCAAGAATGTTTACTATGAGTGATTTAAAGAACACTAGATATTATCAAGATGTACGTTATGAATCAGAATTAAATCTGGTAATGCGTCAGTTAGAACGTCGTCTAGGAGGAATTAACCAAAATTTACAGGTGAAAATCAATAAGTTATCTGTGGAAGATTTGGAGAATTTAGGTTTAGCTTTATTGGATTTTACCAGTGTTAATGATTTGGTTATTTGGTTAAATAATCAAAATATTCCAGAGGGTTAAATATCATAAATACCAAATTTGGGTTAGGTTACTAACCCACAATCTAAATTTTAATGTAATGTAATTTTTTTAAAATCACAGTTTAAAATCACAGTTTAAAATCACAGATTTATCTATCCATAACACAGTTAATTCTCCTGATAATTGTTCCTGTCATTCGTATTTCCATATTTGACATTTACAGAACTTACACAAGTGTCACACTTAAAAATGTGTTTTATAATGCTTCATATATCAAAAATTTGTTTATTTGCAGAATTTATAGAGTTTGATGCACCCTAGCAATGTATCAGTTATGTGAGTCATGTAAATATCTTGCTATGTCTGTTAATGCTTCTTTTAATTACTGATTTTTTAAATAACTTATATTAACGAAATTAAATATAAAAAATTAAAACTTAACTAACTTTAACAAGAATCAAAAAAATTAACTTAATTTCATCAATTTTTCAATGATTTCCGGTAAATAATTTTCCCCTAGCTTATTGACTTTTATTCCTAAAAGTTTTAGAGTGTTTTACCGACATAGTTGAAAATAATTTGCAAAAATACTGAGAATAGTTCCTAATGAATATTAAAAAAATGAGTGTGAGCAAAAAGGCTTCATTGGTCGCTGGGGGGGCGTTTGCAGCCCTAACAGGTTTATTAGTAAGCACCTTGGGAGGTATACAGCCAACCGTTGCTAACCCGAATTTTCATCGCCCAGAACCACGCTTACTTGCCCAAAGAAATCCTAGAAACTTAACAATAGTTTTTCCTAGTCGTTCTGATTCTACAGATTTGCAAACTAAAGCGAATGCAGTAGCAGCATTTTTATCTAAAGAGTTGGGAATTTCTGTCAAAGCACAGATAGGTGATGATACAGCAGCGGTGGAAGCATTGCGAGCAAACCGCGCTGATGTGGCTTTTTTAAGTAGTCGTCCGGCTTTAAAGGCTGAACAGTTAGCAAATGCACGTTTATATTTAGCTGAGGTACGTTCTAATTATTCGGGCAGATTTACTTATAACTCAATATTTGTTGTTCCTGTAAACAGTCCACTAAAAACTAGAAATTCAGCAAAAGCAACTTTAGAACAGTTGCGGGGTAAAAAGATGGCCTTTACTTCCCCTACATCTGGTTCTGGGTTTATTTTCCCCGTGAGTGAGTTAGTGAAGCAGGGGTTTGTACCTAATAAAGAACGTTTAGATAATTTCTTTGGTCAAGTTACCTATGGTGGTAATTACAGTAAAGCCTTAGAAGCTGTGGTACGTGGTCAAGCGGAGGTAGCGGCGGTATCGGAATATGCTCTATTTCCTCCTTATCTTTCTGCTGAAGACAGAAGTAAGGTGAGGGTATTACATAAAATTTCTGGTGTTCCTGCTCATGGTATCGCTATTGATGATGATGTTCCAGTAGTAATGCGAGAAAAACTGATTAATGCTCTACTCAAGTTGAATAAATCAGAAAATAATGCACTGCTCAAGAATTTATATAATTCTACAGAGTTGGTGAGAGTAGATCATAGTCGTCATCTTGCTCCTGTCAGAAGTGCTATCAAAAATGCGGGTCTTGAACCTTAATTACCTTACTTAAATTACTCTGGTTGATGGGGTAAATAAATAATAAAGTAAGAATTCAGGAGTCAGGAGTCAGGAGTCAGGAATAAAGACAAGTGATATTTTCTAAAAATCATCATGACTTACTTGAAAAACTTTTATTCTCCTGACTTAGAGTATTTTCTATCCTGAATCCTTACACAATAAATAATAATTACCCATCACCTATGACCCATTAACCATTATTAAGCAACAATGATCAATCACCAACTACCCATTACCCATTACCTATTACCAGTTACTAGCGTGAAACAGATTGAATGTCAGAATTTAGAAACAGCTTATACCACATCTTTAAACCGTCCTATTCTCAATAATGTGAATTTAGAAATTGAACAGGGAGAGTTTATCGTTTTGTTGGGTTTAAATGGTGCGGGTAAGTCTACTTTGTTGCGATCGCTCGTTGGTTTAATACCTTTAGAGAAGGGAAAAATAATTATTAATGGTTTAGAAATGAACACCCAAACATTGCCGAAAATTCGCCGTGATGTGGCAATGTTATTTCAAGGTGGTGGTTTAATTCGCCAATTATCAGCTATTGATAATGTCCTTTGTGGACGTTTGGGAGTGAGAAGCATTAAAGATACCTTATTTGGTTTTCCTAAACGTGATCGTATTTTGGCTGAAGAATTATTAGTACAGCTAGGTTTAAAAGATAAAATATATCAAAAAATCAGTAAATTAAGTGGTGGACAACAACAAAGAGTGGCGATCGCCCGTGCTTTAATTCAATCACCACAAATACTATTAGCCGATGAACCTATCACTGGTTTAGATGTGGTAGCATCCCAACAAGTAATGCAAATTTTAGCAGAACTAAACACTGAACAAGGTTTAACTATTATCACAGTTTTACATGATTTAGGTATAGCCGCAGAATACGCCAAAAGAGCTATAGTTTTAGAAGCTGGGCGTGTTGTTTATGATGGTAAATGTGATAACTTACAAGAGCATTTTTCCCAAGTTATAAATTAAACTTCACTCAATTTCAATCAGATATTTGTAAATGAAAAAATATTCTAATTCCCCAATCATCTCCCAGTTATTACACCGTTACTCTTGGTTAATCAACCTCATGATTATCATAGTAATGGGAATAGCTTATATCTGGGCATTACAAGGATTAAAAATAGATTTGCCCTTGTTAAAAGAAAGTTTTCCGTTTATTATAGATTTTATTTCTCGGTTATTTCCCCCTAACTGGGAAGTGGTAAATGTTGCCATTGAAGCATTAATTGAAACCGTGCAAATGTCACTGTGGGGAACTACAATTGGTGCGATTCTTTCAGTTCCCATTGCGATCGCCAGTGCTAACAACATCGCCCCTTTATGGTTACGCTGGTTAGCCAACTTACTACAAAATACAGTTCGTTCTGTTCCCTCGATTATTCTAGGTTTAATATTTGTAGCAGCCACAGGTTTAGGCGCACCCGCAGGAACTTTAGCCCTATGTATCTACACCATTGGTTATCTTGCAAAATTTTATCAACAAGCCATTGAAGCTGTAGATGCTCGTTCTTTAGAATCATTAGAAGTCATAGGAGCATCAAAAATACAAATAGCCAAATACGGAATCTTACCCCAAGTCATACCTTTAGGATTAGGTTACACACTGTGGATGTTTGAGTATAACATCCGTGCAGCTTCAGTTTTAGGTGCTGTAGGCGCGGGAGGAATTGGGTTTAAGTTAAAAGGTTATATAGATGGATTTGAATATAACAAAGCCACAACCATGATGTTAGTCTTATTGGTAGTAGTAACAGTCATTGACGTGATCAGCAGTAAATTACGTCGCTACTTGGATTCCATATAACGAGAAGACGACAATGTAAAAAACCTACACCTGTGAGATATCCCCTCCTCCCACTGACTTCTCGAACTCCTGACTCCTGACTCATTCTATACTTGCGATTTGTTGATTAACTGGACATTGACTGAAGTAATTGTAATTGCAGGTGATGAGTGAATATAACCAATAGGGGCTGGTTTCATATCTCGGTAATCTAAGATTTGCACAACTATCAGATATGCTATGGCCAAGAGAATAGAGATGACACCAGTAATAATGGCAACAATTTTTGAACGATTCATCTGGTTTTCCTAGAATTGTAAATATTCAGCATTCAACCGTCAGCTTACAACAAACTCGATTTCTTGAGATCAGCGACACAAGTTGTTGAATTGGAATATGACTAATTTCCGCATTTCTGCGTTAATTCTGCAATTATTTCTGTAGCTTGTTGAGCAGAAAGAGGTTTATAAAAAAAATATCCTTGGACATCATCACATTTAATCAATTTCAGGAAATCTAACTCCTCGGACTTTTCTACCCCTTCAGCAATTAATCTTAAACCTAAACTACGTCCTAAATTCACTATAGCAGTAACAATATGAGCTACTTTTTTATCTGATGTTAATTCTTTAATAAATGATCTATCAATCTTGAGACTATGGAATGGTAGAGTTTGCAGACGCGACAGGGAAGAATAACCAGTACCAAAATCATCTATAGATAAAGGTAAACCCATTTTTTCAAATTGTTTTAATACAGTTGTGGTAAAACTGAGATTTTCTATAGCCGTTGTTTCCGTAATTTCTAGTTCTAAATACTTTGGTTCTAGTCCTGTTTGTTGTAAAATTTCCGCGACTTTTTCTACTAACTGGGGTTGACGAAACTGGTTAGGAGAAAGATTAACAGCTACAGTGATCGGAGGAAAACCAGCATTTTGCCAAGTTTTGTTTTGAAGACAGACTTCTTTTAATATCCACTCACCTATGGGTATAATTAAACCACTGGCTTCTGCTAGGGGAATAAATACATTAGGAGCAACTATTCCCATTTCTGGATGATGCCAACGTAATAAAGCTTCCATACCTGTGATATCACCTGTGATAATATTCACTTTAGGTTGGTAGTAAATCAAAAATTCTTTTCTATCTAGAGCATGACGTAAACTTTTCTCTAAATTCAACAGTTCAGGGGTTTTTGCACTCAGTGAAGTTTGATAAAACTGATAATTATTTCTGCCCTTATCTTTGGCGTAATACAGGGCAACATCGGCGTGTTGAATTAAGGTCTCTGCATTAGAACTGTGTTGATCTAACATGGCAACGCCAATACTGGCATTAACGTATAGTTCATGTCCATACAAAAAAAATGATTCTTCCAAAGTTAATAAAATCCTGGCAGCTATTTGGGCTACTTCTTGCTTATTTCTGGCTTCGGGTAGGAGTATGGTAAATTCATCACCTCCCCAACGGGCAATGGTATCTCCTGTTCTCAGAGACTGCCTGAGTCTTTGGGCTACACTTTGTAATAATTCATCACCTAAAGTATGACCTAAAGTATCATTAATCATTTTAAAACGATCTAAATCCAGAAACATCACAGCCAAGGTAGTTTCCTCAACTGATGATTTGGCGATCGCCTGATCTAATAACTCATTAAAATGTAAGCGATTTGGTAAACCTGTTAGTAAGTCATGAAGGGCTTGATAGCGAATTTTTTCTTCTACTTGTTGACGCTGACGAGAACCGCTGATAATTGCGGCCATAGTCATCAAACTAGATTTTTCATGGGTTGACCATTTTCTTTCTTGGCTACAGTCTACTAAACCCAAATATCCCCAAAAACCAGACTCTAAACGCAGTGGTACAAACAGTAAAGATTTGATCTGATCTCGCTCTAAAAATTCTCTTTCTGTAATCGGAAATTCTTGAGTCATACCACTGATAGTTAAGCCCTGGGATAACATTGTATACCAACGCTCTAAACCACAAATTTTATATGTCTGATTTTGCCAATATTCTTGACATGATTTCACCCCTGTTTTAGTCCATTCAAACTTGAGGCTAACTGCCATTTCCCCGGTGATATTATGGGGATGATTTTGGAATAAATAAATGCGATCGCCATTGGCAGCAGATCCAAAAGTAGCTAATGCTTTTTCTATAGCAAGATCATAATCCATTTCTGATAATAAATAATTAGCAGCCTCAGCCACTGCTTGTAACAGGCGATCGCGTTGTTTTAATTCTGCTTCTGCCTGTTTTTGTTCAGTAATTTCTCTAATAATAAAAGTTCTAATTAAGTCACTTGCAGGTAAATAATGAACGGACTGTTCAAAAATTTCTCCGCCTATTTCCACTTCTCTAACAAAAGAATTACCAGGATGATTTTCAATTGTACTGACTAAATTTGCTAATATTGGGTGTTCATTACCTATTTCTCTTAATTTGGGAAATTTATTGCCTGCGGCTGGATTAAAATAAGTAATATTCCCATCTAAATCCATTTCAATGATTGGATTGGGAATCAATTCTGGGAAGGAAGCAAGGCGGGTTAAATGAGTATCACTCGCTACTTCAATATTAGTATCCGCAACAATAAAAGTATCAAAAGGATTGACAGCACCTTCTTGCTGAGAGATAAGTTTGGATAAGTCAGCGGCTGAAAAAGATTCTTTTAATACTTCTTCTGATAAATTAGAAATAGCATAATATTTCGCTTGAGCGCTGGGATTACCAAAGGCAATTACATCTCCATGCTGAAGATTATGAGAAAAGCATTTATTGCCATTTATAAACAAACCATTGGTACTTCTCTTTCCCTGAAAATTCCCGTCAATAATCCGAAAACCATAATTATCTGTTCCAGGAATAGTCACACGTAGTAAAATAGCGTGTTGCCTGGATACAGACTTAGAACGTAAAACAATAGCATTGCGAGTATCCCTTCCTAAAGAATATGTTGCGTCTAACAGTGGTATCGTTCTTTCTCCTTCTGGATCTTGAACAACCAAGAGGTGACGAATTTTATCGCGTTCATTATCTAGCATCAGTGTTCCTGAAATACTCATATCTTTAATTATGTTCCCTGCAATGATATTGCTCCCATAAGTACAGTCTATAAATTCTCCCATTTATAATTCTTTACTATGCAGTTCAATTTATTGTTTATACCTAAGATAACAAGTATGGAGAAAGTTTATATATGTCACTAAACTTGTCAAGAGAGTATGTGTATTATATAGCCAAACATTTAATATCGGCTGCGTATAAGTAGATTATGGAGGTTTGGGAAATTTGATAGTGACAGATACAGGACTTACGCACAAAATTTATCACCAGGGCTGGGTGTAGGAGTTTTTTCCTTTGATGAACCTATCCTCCGAAAACCTTATTTTTTCGTTCTCTTTTGTAAGTCCTCAGATAGCTAAAATCATTACTTGTTAATTATTCCGTACGTTCAATAGAAGACTTTCACCTGTTTTGCTGTCAGCATAATTTCACAATATGATATGGCAAGCTCCAATTATAAAAATAATCTTAAATATTTCCACTTTTAGTATATATCATGATTCTTCCAAAGGAAATTTTTTATACAAAAAATAAAATTTACTCACCGGAATCAAGTATCTGCTTACTCACATTGGCAGATTGAGATGAAAGAATTGACATACTTCTTAATAAACTAGCAGCGTAACCGCAAAACGTTCTAATCTAAAAACTGACTGGGTTAATTTACTGGCAATTTTGCTGGAGACATATACATAAATACACCAATATGTCAAGCTGCAAAGCAACCCAGCCTTAACACATAAACTTATTTATAGGGGTTTTAAAAATCCAATGAGTGTAAAAGCAAGTGGTGGAAGCTCCGTTGCACGTCCCCAACTATATCAAACCGTACCAGTAGCGACCATTTCCCAAGCGGAACAACAAGATCGCTTCTTAGGAAAAGGTGAATTGAATGAACTGGGAAACTACTTTGCATCTGGAGCAAAACGTTTAGAAATCGCCCAAATTCTCACCGAAAATTCTGAGATCATCGTTTCCCGTGCGGCTAACCGGATTTTCGTTGGTGGTTCACCAATGTCATTCTTAGAAAAGCCCAGAGAGCGAGAAATGGCGATGGTGGGTGCAGGAGGTTCTGATGTCCAAGAAGGAATGAAACTGGGAACAGTGACCTACGTTGAAAGTCGTGGTGGTTTCTTTGAAAACCTGCGTTCCATCTTCAACACTTCCGCTGGTGGTCCAACACCTCCTGGTTTTCGTCCCATTAACGTAGCGCGTTATGGTCCTGGCAACATGGCCAAGAGCTTACGGGACTTATCCTGGTTCTTGCGCTATGCTACCTATGCCATCGTTGCGGGTGATCCTAACATCATTTCTGTGAACACCAGAGGTTTACGGGAAATCATTGAAAATGCTTGTTCTGGTGAAGCGACCTTAGTAGCTTTGCAAGAAATCAAAGTAGCTTCTTTATCCTATTTCCGTAAAGATCAAGCAGCTACAGAAATTGTGACTCAGTACATGGATGTGCTGTTAACAGAATTTCAAGCACCCACACCATCTACAAAAGTTCGTCAACGTCCATCCAGCGATCAACAAGGGTTACAACTACCTCAAATTTACTTTAACGCAGCAGAACGCCGTCCTAAATTCGTAATGAAAACAGGCTTATCTGCTTCTGAAAAAACTGAAGTAATTAAAGCTGCTTACCGTCAAATATTTGAGCGCGATATTACCCGTGCTTACAGCTTGTCCATCTCTGACTTAGAATCAAAAGTTAAAAATGGCGATATCTCCATGAAGGAGTTTATCCGTCGTTTAGCTAAATCTCCTCTTTACCAAAAACAGTTTTATCAACCCTTTATTAACAGCCGGGTAATAGAACTAGCTTTCCGTCACATTTTGGGACGTGGACCCAGCAGCCGGGAAGAAGTACAAAAATACTTTGCGATTATTTCCAAAGGTGGTTTACCTGCTTTAGTTGATGCTTTGGTAGACTCCAAAGAATACGCTGATTATTTTGGTGAAGAAACCGTTCCCTACATTCGCGGTTTGGGTCAAGAAGCTCAAGAGTGTCGTAACTGGGGACCACAGCAAGACCTGTTTAAATACAGTGCGCCTTTCCGCAAAGTTCCTCAGTTCATTACTACCTTTGCTGCTTACGAACAACCATTACCTGATCAACATCCCTACGGTTCTGGTAATGATCCGCTAGAAATTCAATTTGGGGCAATTTTCCCGAAAGAAACCCGCAACCCCAGCAGCAGTCCTGCACCTTTTGGTAAAGATACCCGTCGGATCTTGATTCACCAAGGACCTGGTATTAACAACCAACTCAGTAACCCCGGTGCGCGTAGTATTGCTCCTGGTTCTTTGGGTGCTAAGGTGTTCAAGTTAGACCAGTTACCCGGTACGATGAGCAGAAATGCGGGTAAGGGTACAAGTGTTAAATTCTCGGAAAAATCTACCCAAGCAGTAATTAAAGCCTGTTACCTGCAAGTATTTGGTCGTGATGTTTACGAAGGTCAACGCCAGAAAGTTGCAGAAATCAAACTAGAAAACGGTGAAATTACTGTTCGTGAGTTTGTGCGGATGTTGGCTAAGTCTGATTTATTCCGCAAGATGTACTGGACACCTTTCTATGTTTGTAAAGCGATTGAATATATTCACCGTCGCTTGTTAGGTCGTCCTACCTACGGTCGTCAGGAAAACAACAAGTATTTTGATCTTGCTTCTAAGAAGGGATTCTATGCTGTTGTTGATGCCATGATTGATAGTGACGAATACAGCCAAGCATTTAATGAAGATACCGTTCCTTACGAACGTTATTTAACACCTGCTGGTGTGGCAATGCGTCAACTGCGAGTAGGTTCTATCCGCGAAGATATCAGCAAAGTTGAGAAACAAGAAACTCCCCGCTTTGTGGAATTGGGCGAAGTCAAGGAAATGCGGACTCAACCCGATATTGATTTCCGTCTCAACCAAGGTGTTACTAAGCAGCGTGAACAAACTAAAGTATTCAAGCTGATCTCTGGTACTGGTGATAAGGTAGCGGTAAAAACTTTGATTGGTGCTGCTTACCGTCAAATCTTTGAGCGTGATATTGCTCCTTATGTTGCTGGTAACGAGTTTACAGATTTAGAAAGTAAGCTGGGTAATGGAGAAATCACCGTTAAGGAATTTATTGAAGGTTTAGGTTGTTCTAGCCTTTACATCAAGGAGTTCTACACACCTTATCCCAATACTAAGGTAATTGAGATGGGTACTAAGCACTTCTTGGGACGTGCGCCTATGGATCAGGCAGAAATCCGCAAGTATAACCAAATTTTGGCTACTCAAGGTATTAAGGCGTTTATTGGCGCGATGGTCAATAGTGCTGAGTATGTTCAGGCTTTTGGTGAGGATACTGTTCCTTATCGTCGTTTCCCAACCTTACCTGCGGCTAACTTCCCCAACACTGAGAAACTTTACAACCAGTTAACTAAGCAAAATGATGATGTGGTTGTACCTAGTTTTGAACCTGTGAAAACTCGGATCAAGTCGGAAAATACTCCTATCTTAGCTAAGGCGATCGCAGATTTAGCCGCTGAAGCTAAAAAAATGGATAAGTCTAAACCCTTATTCATTGAGTTAGGCCGTTCTTTCAATGATGGTCGTGGTCAGTCTGTAGAGGTTGGTGTAGGTACAAGCCGCCGCAAACCTGCCCGTATTTACCGCGCTACTACTGGTACAAATTCCCCAGAAACCAATCAGGTAATTAATGCTATTTATGTTCAGGTGATGGACGTATTTAGTGGTCAAATTCCTGAATATTTACGCCGTAGTGATTTAGATAGCAAACTGCGTAATGGTGAAATTACTGTACGTGAATTTGTTCTAGAGTTGGCAAGTTCTGACATTTACCGTAAACGGTTCTACACACCTTATCCCAACACCAAAGTGATTGAGTTCTTATTCCGTCACATTTTGGGACGCGCACCCGCAACCCAAGGTGAAATCCGTCAATATAACAAATTGTTGGCTGATAGCGGTTTAAGAGCGGCTGTAGAGGCGATGGTAAATAGCCCTGAATATGCTCGTTACTTCGGTGAAGATGTTGTACCTTACAACCGCTTCCCATCTTTACCTGCGGGTAATTACTTGGGTAGTGTGAAAGCTGAAGCTGACTTAGTAAAACAATCTTGGTCTAGCTTGTCTCCTGCTGTTTTAACCGGTCGCGGTGCTAGGTAGGTGACAGGTGACAGGTGACAGGGGACAGTGAAGAAAGCAGGGGAAGCAGGGGAAGCAGGGGAAGCAGGGGAGGCAGGGGGAGAATATTAACTCTTGCCTTTTGCCTCTTGCCTCTTGCCTCCTGCCTCTTGCCTTCTGTTCCCTGTTCCCTGTTCCCTGTTCCCTATTCCCTATTCCCTATTCCCTAAAAATGAGCATTTATGAACGCAAATATTACAAAGTATTAAGAGCAGTAATAAATGCTCAACATAATGCCGGACAATATTTTGCGGAAGGATAAATGAGTTTTTCAACTTATGTACTTTTGTTGAGTAAATGTGACTCACTTTGTACTAAGATGCAAAACAGTTATCAATTAACCATAGTCTTACCAGTCTAAAAGCTGGTGTCATTAGTTTTGGAGGAATCCATTAATGAGTATCGTCACGAAGTCCATCGTGAATGCTGATGCAGAAGCTCGCTACCTCAGCCCCGGTGAATTAGATCAAATCAAGAGCTTCGCTGTTAGCGGTGCTGCTCGTCTTCGCATTGCTCAAGTATTGACCGAAAACCGCGAGCGTATCGTTAAGCAAGCTGGTGATCAATTATTCCAAAAACGTCCTGATGTTGTTTCCCCTGGTGGTAACGCTTACGGACAAGAAATGACCGCTACTTGTCTTCGTGACTTAGACTACTACTTGCGTCTTGTAACCTACGGAATCGTTTCTGGTGATGTAACCCCCATCGAAGAAATCGGTATCGTTGGTGTACGTGAAATGTACAAGTCCTTGGGTACTCCCATTGACGCTGTTGCTGGTGGCGTTGCTGCTATGAAATCTGTTGCTGCTACTCTGTTGTCTGCTGAAGATGCAGCTGAAGCTGGCGCTTACTTCGACTACGTTGTTGGTGCAATGTCATAGGTTACAGCTATTTAAGTGCTGAAACTGAAACTGTTGCAATCAATCTGGAAATAAGGAAATAACAACAATGCAAGACGCTATTACCTCTGTAATTAATTCCTCTGACGTTCAAGGTAAATACCTTGACACCGCTGCTTTAGAAAAGCTAAAAGGTTACTTCGCTACTGGTGAATTGCGCGTTCGTGCAGCTACCACCATCAGCGCTAACGCTGCTGCTATCGTTAAAGAAGCTGTAGCTAAATCCTTGTTGTACTCTGATATCACCCGTCCTGGTGGTAATATGTACACCACTCGTCGTTACGCAGCTTGTATCCGTGATTTGGATTACTACTTGCGTTATTCCACCTACGCTATGTTAGCTGGCGACACCTCCATCTTAGATGAGCGTGTATTAAACGGTTTGAAAGAAACCTACAACTCCTTGGGTGTACCCATCGGAGCTACCGTTAACGCTATCCAAGCTATGAAAGAAGTAACCGCAGCTTTGGTTGGTCCCGATGCTGGTAAAGAAATGGGTGTTTACTTCGACTATATCTCCTCTGGTTTAAGCTAGGAGTGGCTTTGCACTTAATGATTTAATTTAGGTGCGGCTGTATTAAGGTCTGGAAATCAACCGTGAGTTCTAGGTCGTTCTATTGCTTAATAAGATTGAGTATTAGCGGTCTAGTGTTGATGTTTGATTTCCAGGCTTTGAAATGTAAGGAGTCAGAAGTCAGAAGTCAGGAGTCAGAATAATGTATGTATTTATATTTATTTATTTTGGCTTGGTAGATTGAGATTGACGACTGATATCTAATTACTTACAGATAAATTAAAGATTTTCACTCAAGATTTTTGAGATAAAAAAAGTTTTTCCAAAATACGGAGTTTAGAAAAAATGGCTCGTTTATTTAAAGTAACCGCTTGTGTTCCTAGCTTATCTCGTACTCGCACCCAACGCGAATTACAAAATACTTACTTTACTAAGTTAGTTCCTTATGAAAACTGGTTCCGTGAACAACAACGGATTCAAAAAATGGGCGGTAAGATTGTTAAGGTTGAGTTAGCTACTGGTAAGCAAGGTACAAATACAGGTTTGGCATAATTTCTATTTCTATACATCAGAGATTATTTTGGTAGATTTAGTGGGGGTCAGTGATGGCCTCTTTTTTTGTAGCTATCAGCTATCAGTTATGTACCTGAAATATGGAAATACAAATAATGAAAAGAAACCTTAATTTTTCTGAATTTCAAATTTCTGAATTTTAAATTAGGCGATCGCATCATGAGTGTTGTAAATATTCATTGATTTTCTAGCCAAATATACTCATAAATGGTAAAATATACTCACGGTTAGGGAATATACATGAAATTAGTTGAACGTCACATCATCAAAAAAACTCATCAATTCTATCAACAGATAGATGAGTTGTGTTGGCGTTCCAAAAATCTATACAATTACGCTAACTACTTAGTCAGGCAATCATTTATTTTTGAAGGCAGGTATTTAGATAATACAAAAATATTCCATTTAGTTAAACAGCATGAATCTTACAAGGCACTGCCAAGTAAAGTCAGCAATCAAGTTTTGATAGTTTTGCACCGCAATTGGAAATCTTTTCTCAATGCCACGGCAGTTTATAATCAAGACCCATCTCTATTTTTAGGTAGACCAAAATTACCAAAATACAAGGATAAAAATAAAGGACGGAATATTCTGATTTATGAATTAGGTGCAATTTCTACGCCTGGTCTGAGAAAAGGCATCATTAAACTATCGCAAACAAATATACAATTTCCCACATCAGCAAACAATATTAAACAAGTAAGAATTGTCCCCAGATGTGGGCAATATGTGATTGAAGTAGTTTATGAAAGGGAGGCTAAACCACAGCAATTAAATCCTAACAGTATGGCAGGTATTGATATTGGATTAGACAATTTAGCAGCCTTAACTGCTAATCTAGCAGGATTTAAACCTGTACTTATCAACGGAAAACCTTTAAAATCAATCAATCGTCATTACAATAAAGTAAAAGCTAAACTTCAATCTCAACTCAAGGGAAATGCTCACACATCTCACCGGATAAATGCACTAACTTGTAAACGGAATAATCAAATAGATAATTACTTGCATAATGCTAGTAGATGGATTATTAATTATTTAGTAAAAGCCGGAATAGGGACGCTAGTTATTGGCAAAAATGAGCAATGGAAGCAAGAAATAAATCTCGGTAAAACCACAAATCAGAACTTCGTTAGTATCCCTCATGCTCGGTTTATAGAGCAATTAAAATACAAGGCTGAGTTGGTAGGAATTACCGTGTTGATTAATGAAGAATCTTATACTTCTGCGGCTTCATTTTTGGACTTAGACCCCATTCCTGTGTACAAAAAAGGAGAAACATACAATTTCAGTGGCAAGCGAATACAACGCGCTTGGTACAAATCTCAAGATGGTAAGCTGATTCATGCGGATGTTAATGCTAGTCTGAATATTGCTAGAAAAGTAGTCCCTGCGGCTTTTAGCTTAGGGATAGAGGGTATTGCAGTTTACCCATTCCGGGTAACACCGGGAAAAGTAGCTTGAGGATATTTGTCCATAAAACTACTAACTGTTACAATCAGCTTATAGTTGAATCATTCCCAAAATAACATGATCAACCTAGAGCAAGTCCTTAGATAAAGAAAGTGTAGACAAAAATGTACAATAAGGTTGAAGTATAGACATTGACCTCATGTACAAGCCTCATGAATTTGCAAAA
>RDXV01000304.1 GCA_004292695.1 Nostocales cyanobacterium
AATAACTAATTTAGCAGCAATCCATCAGTTAGATTTACTGCAAAAACTCTACAATGGAATCATTATTCCCACAGCCGTTTATAATGAAATGGTCAAGGTGAATAAAGTTGTCCCTGGTGCAATGGAGGTACAAATTTTACCTTGGATTCAACAACAAGCTGTGATAGATTCTCAAAGAGTAATATTCATTCAAGAAAACGCAGAAAATATTGATTTGGGTGAAGCAGAAGCGATTATTTTGGCTTTGGAATTGAAAGCTGATTTATTATTAATGGATGAACGTCGAGGTAGGATAGTTGCCAGCAGCTATGGTTTACAAATAATTGGTTTATTGGGTGTTCTCTTACAAGCGAAGCGAAAAAATTTGATTCCTTCTGTAAAAATGTTGATGGATCAACTAATTGAAGAAGCTGACTTCCGAGTAAGTCACCAGTTGTATACAACAATTCTACAATCTGCCGGGGAATAATAAATAACCCCCTCTACAGACTTTTGTTACCCATGATATAAAAATTATACTCAATTATACCCACTTACTCCCACTTCACCCCAAACCAACCACCAGCGAACCGAAATTGTTAAAATCTAATTCAGAAAGTGCCACACATACCCAATGAATGGTACAAAAGATCGTACAAAAAATAAACTTGTAAAATAAAACACGCGGATATTCAAAATGGTTAAAACATCTGCCAATGCTAATCATGCTAAATTCGACTTTGAAGACGAAAAATTTAACGCCCCACCATCCCAAGTCCTTCCTTGGTGTCAAATGGTCAACCCCCGCTACGGTGAGGATGGTTTACAAAGTTATGGTTTAGCAATTAAAAGCGATAACGCCCAAGCTGTGGGTTTTCAACCTGATGATAATTGGCAAGAAATAGAACATGAATTTAGTTCTGGAGTAGAAGCAATTTTTATCACCACTACTCCCAGATTAGTAATTATTCGTCGTGGTCCTCTATCAGTTCAAGACCGAGAAACTAACATCAGATTAGGTACTTTTAAAGATTATAAAGAGGATTTTTTAGCTAATAAACTTAAATTTAAAGTTTACACTCGACATCTGATTTTTTTAGTCGGTGAAGATAAAAAGTTTTTACATCATTTGCCTCTACAATTAACCCTCAGTGGTGCAGCCGGCGCGAGTTTTGGTAAGAGTTACACTGAATATCAACAAGGTAGACTCGTTGGTGGTTTTGCAGGAGAATTAGAAAAAGCCTATGCGGGTTTTCAAAAGAAACCATTAACCCCTAAAGGTCCTTTATTTCATGCACATGGGATTTTTTGCCCCATTATTGAATGTGAGGAAAGAGGTATTGAACCAAATGTTGCTTTAGTGGCTTCTACTGTAGATTACAAACATCCCACAGTTTCAAATTTAACAGAATATATGATTGCTTCTGATTCTCCAGAATCGGAAATAATTTGTAAGACTTTTGAAGATTACAAAGAATTTGGTAAAGAAGTGATGAAACCAGATGTTTCTAAAGCTGAAATATCTGGTGTTACCAATTCTTATATTTACGCTGATGATGATGATTTCGCTTATCCACCATATTAAGGTGGGGTGATGGGGAGATGGGGAGATGGGGAGATGGGGAGGCAGGGGAAGCAGGG
>RDXV01000038.1 GCA_004292695.1 Nostocales cyanobacterium
TGGCTAAAGCGTGAAAGCTTACTGAGGGATAACCGCTCCCATGCTCCCCGTGAAGTAAGAAATAAATGTCTAGACTTGTCTAGGATTTATATAGCAGGTCAACTTCAGCCAAGCTGGCATTATCGAAGTTAGCACCGCTCAAGTCACAGTCTTCAAAGGTGGATTGCCACAAATTCGCTCGCTCCCAGTTAGTATTGCTAAAGTTGCAGCAAGCAAAGACGCATTCGACACCATTGTTAATCCCAGTAAAGTCGGAACCACTGAAATCGCCTTCTTGCCAATGACATCTGCCCCAGACAGTATATCGAAAATTAGCTTCTCTCAAAATAGCACCACTAAAGTCAACACTAAGGGCAGAATCCTCCAGATTAATACCACTGAGGTCAACACCTCTGAACAAACCTTTCCGCGAGTCATCAATAGCAATACAAGTAAAATCTCGCTCCCCAGCAGCATATCTACTCAACAATTCCTCAACAGTAATTCTTTGTCTTTTGACCTTCATTATTCAACACCATTACTTGATAACATTCACTCTACTATATACACCAAATGGAGTAACCTTCTCAATCTAACCAACCCCTTCAACCTCACTCTCCAAATAATCAAATAACGATAATTTTTCTTTGCCATCAGCCTAGCCTCACGCCTCGTCCAACGTTTTTGTAAAGGGACATCAGCCAATCTTTGCAACACCATAAACACACTATCATCCCCTGTTAACTTAGCAATTGTTTGAGCAATTACCTTACAACAACTCCAAGGATGACGCACCACCTGAATTTCTGCAAACCTAACTACACCCCAATTACGCTCTAAGAAAAAACGGTTACGAATCTTATCATCATTAACATCAATACAGTGATGAGGTTTACCTGTATCTCCAATATAAGGTTCATCAATTTCAATATCTAAGGCTAACCCAGATAAATGATGATAAAAAATAAAATCAGCCGAGTAATGTAGAGGATAACCGGGAATTTCAAATTCAACCGCTTGACAAATCAAATTTCCAGGAAAAGCCCCTAGTAAATGTCGAAAAAACTCCTTTTCACTCACACCTTGCTTGGCCATACTATTTTCATCTGGTAATGCAATGCAGCCTTGAAACGAAGCTTTGAGATACTTCTGTTCTGAATTACCATTTCTTAACCGCCTTACTAAAGGTGGATAAATAATCATTGGATAATAAGGACTAGACATAAATATAATTTGAAAAATTACATAAGAAAAAGCCTTTTAATTTTTAATCAACCAATTAAGTAATAATTAAAAATTATCTAATCTAATATCTTTCCAAATCTCAGAAACCTGCCATCCTGTATTACCTACAGATAAAACTATAGGATTATCACGTATTGGAACATAGTTAGGTTCTTGATACTTTATATCGTGTTTCAGATGTTCCTCACCTGTTGTTTTTTCTGGATTACTGAAATCACCTTGTAGACTTTGCTCTTTTGTTTCCTCTGTTATTTGTGTTTCTTGAAGAAGCTTGTCAGATTTTTTGATGAGTTTCATATTTGGTATTAGGTTGAAATTTTGATATTTACTAACTAATAAATAGTTGACAACAAGTTAACTCACAAATTTGAATTGTCACTTGAATATCAACATGAATAGATGCGCTAACGCGCTCAAATTAATGGCGTTATGCAACCCAAACAATGCAACAACCAACATTAATTGTAACAGAAAATGTAACAGCACTGAAACCTAAACTTACTGCCATTCCTGAACCCAATCATCAACATACACAAAAACTCATTGCAAATTTATCCCTTGAGCATGAGGATACCGATTTAGACACAGGTACATTAGCTATTTTAAATAAAATTGAAGCTGAAAAAGAATACTATCAAATTTGTGGAAGGTGGTAATAATGACTATAACACTAGCTCAACAATCCTTAGCCGGACTATCCCAAACTGCTGCTCATCTTTGGGAACAATTAACCAATTGTCAGACTTCTGAAGAAGAAGCTGAGATCATCAATGCCATTTGGGAAACTCAAGAAGAACAATCAGAAGCAATTGATATTCAAGCCGAATTAGCATTACAACTAGATGCAGAAATAACATCTGTTAAGCAACGACTAGAACATCTCAAAGCCGTACATCAATCAGCACTATTAAGACTAGAACGGTGGCGACAGAAATTAGATGAAACGATTTTAGAACAAAATGCCACAGGAATTTTACCTGAGCAAATGATTGGTAATTCATTGCGGATTACAATTAAAGAAAATCCACCCAGTTGTGATGTACTGGTAGATGCAGAAAAATTACCAGCAAAATATCGCAGAGAAAAGACAGTTTATTCAGCAGATAAGAAAGCGATTATTGCAGCTTGGAAGAAAGGAATTCCTGTGAATGGTACTCATGTTGAACGTAAGCGTCGGGTTGTTTATGCTTTAACAGCAACAGCAATTCAAGACTTCAAAGATTCACTGTAAGTAGTAAGTATTCAGCTATCAGTAATCAGTAAATGGCTACGTCACGCTACGCTAACAGCTATTCTCTAGAGAAAGATTGAGTTAATAATAAGAATGCTCTCATTTTGTAAAATTACACAGCGTGTTAATGAGAGCAATTTATCAATGAACAATTGATAATTGATGGTTTTCTTCTTTCTAGCTGATAGCTGACTACTGACTACTGACGGCTGAATGCTTATGATTCACTCTTAATTGAGTAAACCAGCCCGCAATGCTAGAACAGCAGCTTGAGTGCGGTCACTGACACAAAGTTTGTTCAAAATACCCCGCACATATACTTTTACACTTCCCAAACTAATATACAGTTGGTCAGCAATCTCTTGATTGCCGAAACCTTGGACAATTAACTCTAATACTTGCATTTCCCGGTCTGTTAATGGATCTGCTGCCAAAATACTTACTTGCTCCTGTTCAACAGCAGAGATAATCGCTTTGGAAGTAATATTTTGTTTTGTATTCACTGAACGACGAATATTCTTGAGAATAATCCGAGCAATTACTGGGTCAATCCAAGAATACCCTTCATAAGTCATGTACAGTGCTTCTAACAGTAACTCAAACTTAATAGTCTTGATACAGTAAGAATCTGCCCCAGCTGCAAACGCTGCTAAAACCATCTGCTCATCAGCAAAAGAAGTCAACATAATGATTTTTGTTTCTTTTGCTGATGGCACTGATTGTCGAAACTGCTGTACCAGTGCTATCCCATCCATGTCCGGTAAACCAATATCAACAATAGCAATATCTGGCTTTGTATCTTGAAGTAGTTGTAAACCAGCAGTAGCATTCTCAGCATCTCCCACAACTTGAATATTTTTTTGCTCGTTTAAACAACTACTGATACCGACCCTGGTCAAATTATGGTCTTCGATAATTGCTGCTCTTATGTTTTCCATGACCTACCTCAATAACTGACTAAATTTACTCTTTCTAATGTCGGAAATAATTGACTAAAAATGGATCAGCCTATCGGTCAAAAATTGTTCGCCTCTTAGCCAAAATTTATCTATAGAGGTATAAAAATCAAATAGTTTTCTCAAAAAATCTATCTATAGAGGTATGCCAAATTTAAAGTTTTGGTAAAATACTTGATTTAAGTATTAAGATTTGTTAAAGCCAAAGACATAGCAAACCAAATTTAGATAAATCTACTGATATCTGTATGACATCTTTATTTTGGAATCCAAGCTCAACAGAAAGTATCCTTTGGATAGATGACTCAGCCAAAAATGTTTGCTTGCTTAAATCTATACTCAAGCAACAAGGATACAGGCTAACACTAGCAAACAGTGATACAGAAGCCTTGACCAAGATTGCAGAATCTCCACCTGACTTAGTAATTTTAAATACCTCTATTTCCCATATCAATGGCGGTAAAATCACTCAACAAATTAAGCAGAATTGTGATTTACCTTTCATACCTGTGTTGCTGATTGCAAATTGTGATCAGCCTAGTTTGATTCGCGGTTTACAAGCTAGTGCTGATGAATTTTTGATGAAACCTGTAGAACAAAAAGAATTGTTATCAAAAGTCCGTTCGCTCCTACGGTTGAAACATAGTATCAATCAAAGATACCAACTTGCTCGGCAGCGATGTGAAGATTTTATGATCAAGTTGACTCACGATTTACGCACTCCTTTGACCTCAACAATTCAACTTTTGCAAATGATTCAAAAAGGGAATTTTGGTCATAATTTCTCAGAGATAAGGAAACATCTGCAACTACTGACTGAAAGTAATCAAACGCTACTGTCAATGGTGGAAAATGTGCTGGAGGTTTATCAGTATGAAGCTGGATGTAAGGACTTGGAATTTTTTCCCGTTGACTTATGGGAATTAGCTCAAAAAGTAGTTCAGGAACTCAAACCTTTAGCTGTTGTCAAAAACTTAGTTCTGAATGTCAAATTAAACAACACACAACCATCTGCGGTGAAAGTACGGGGTGATAGAATAGAACTTTACCGACTGCTAACTAACTTAGTAGGTAATGCTATTCGTTTTACAGATAGTGGTTCAGTAGAAGTTTACCTTAGTTCCCAGGATCAACGAGTAACAATTGCTGTGAAAGATACAGGAATTGGCATTAGTAAAACAGAACAATTATGCTTATTTGAACGTTTTCGACAGGGTAAACATCAACGTCAAGGTAATGGTCTAGGATTATGTTTGTGCCGTCAAATTGTAGAAGCCCATCAAGGAAATATCTATGTTTCATCAACTTTAGGTAAAGGTAGCATTTTTACTGTTTCTTTACCTGCGTCATAGCAGAGAGCAAGAGGCACTCTTGCATTGATACTCCCCCGCTAACCTTACGGTGTAACAGGAGTCCTCTGGTGACATTTAAGATAGACAAGAGTAAAACCCTTGTTATTCTTAGATTTTAAGGACTAATCATGTCCTAATTTGAATGCCTACCATAACATCTGTAAGTCAGTGTAAATTTTTGTTCAAGTTTTAGGTTTTTGCTAGGTTAGCGCCAGTCCATACTCTTGTTCGACAATATCTAACAATTTTGACTGCAAAGGTGAAAGATACGGTTTTGGTTGTTTCCCTAATCCTGAACAAAGCCAATCAACGGCACTATCTCGGTTTTCAATTTGATGCAGTCGTCGCAATCTCAGGCATAGTTGTTGCATGAACTGGCAGTCTTCATCCAACAGTTCTAAGGATTTGAGATGTTCTATTTTCACTGTGTACTCAGTATCCCAAGTCTCAATAGTGCAACTATAGTCTCCAACATGGGTAATAACACCCCAACAACCACTTTTGCCTTTTAGTTCTGGGTTATCTTTGGGTAGTAGAATACATACTTCCCCAACATGGTAGGGATTTGGTACTTTGGTTCTTTCTCGGATTATGTCCACAATATCTTGAACTTGACGACCAGAAGGAATTTTACCACCTGCTTGTTCCACTGCCTGTTGCCAAGCCAAACGTTGTTGTTCTGGTTCTAAGGAAACCAAAGGTCTAACTTGGCGTTCGCTCGTTGGTAAGATTGAAGAACCAATGGTTCCCGTTTCGTCTTGAGTTTTAATTTGGGAATTATTAGTTCCCATCAGATTGTCAACTACCAATGAACCCGCTATCAAGTAGTTCACATGACGATTAGTAAATCCAAATCGGGAACGACAGTAATTTTCAAAGGTTGAGTGAGTTGAACGGTACAAACGTCTGTCTCGTATTTCTTTCAATGCTTTAGCAGCTGCGTAAAAAGCTTTTTCAACTTGTCTCTCTAAAAATATACGATTGACCGAAGGTCACTGCGCTTCGCGCAATCGCGCCACTCGTCTGTACTGAGTTCAGTTAGTTCGGAGCTAACAGCTGTTTCTGCATGGTTGGTTGCAGAATCGTTCTGGCTGGGTAGCAATTTTTCATCAGTAGAGATGTTTGATATCTCACTCATAATTTCTACCCCCTAGCTCCCAAAAAAATTTGCTATTAATTGATACACCATCAACTATAAATTTATGATTTATATTCAATGATAAACTGATAGTTTATATTTGAGGGTAGTGGAATGGCTGAAAAATGGATGAAAGTTAGAAGAACGATAGATATAGAAATACCCGGTTTGGGTAAGAGAATTAGACAAGCCAGAGAAGCGGATAAACGCTCTTTAGCGGAAATATGTCGTCAAATCCCCATGACAACTATGAATTGGTACAAAATAGAATCCGAAGAAACCAAAGCTTTGCCAATTGAAACTTTACAGCGCATTGAAGAGGTGCTGAATGTTAATTTTGGTATTAAATTTTATGAATAACTCAGAATAAATGCTTATGCTTGACAATTAACAAATTTTTCAAAACTAATATTTCTACGATTAAATTTAAAATTTAAGCTTGATTTTTAACTGATCAGAGTATATATTACGGCAGTTTTCATGTATTTAAGCTACATCCCAAATAAATCTTGTTTCTTCCTTTGTACCTGACTTGAAAATAAATTTTCATTCCTCCTGGTGTACGCAGTTCATGATGGCTACTTTGCGAATGGCCGCTCCTTCTTACATATTGTTTGTCTCTACCCTATGCTTATAGCACGCTACGCGAACGCCTATCGGCGATTATGCAAAACTTTTATAATCGCTGTAACCCAGCAGAAGCAGTGATACTATGAAAGGAAATTAATACACAAAAAAAAGCGAAATTTTCTAGTTGATTATCTGCTGAATTGAAAATGCAATAATGCTTGAGTTCGATGTCAGAAAATCCGCTAAAAATCAGTTTTTCAAAGAGTTGTTGCCAAGTTTTACCAATAAATCAGCCACTAATTAGAACTGGATTAACGTTCTTTTCGATAGGATAGGGCTGTGAAAAATAACAGATTATTTGATGATAACTTGTAAGAAACCTTTGAAAATCTGCGTTTATTCTTCTCTAAGAGTATTCCAACTAAAAAAATGCCCAATTGTCATTGCGTAGGGGTAGCCTTCCCGCAGGGTAATGGCAGGTTATGGATCATTTATTGTTTGGAACACTCTAAAGAGCTTCACTTCTCCACTTAATAAGATTGTTAGGGGGCAAAAATTTGACACGCATAATTACACTTTTTAATCAGTCTGGTGGTGTAGGTAAATCGAGTTTAGCTATGAATCTTGCCTACCATTTGCAGGAGCGTAAACACCGCGTACTGTTGATAGATATGGACCCTCAAGGGTCGCTTACAACTTTCATGGGGCTAGACCCGACAGCACTAGAGCAAACTGTTTATGACTCCATTTTGCATTCTGTCCCATTACCAATTCAAACTCAAGTTCATGGTATAGATTTAGCTCCTGCCAATATTAATTTGAGTGCTGCCGAATTAGAATTAGTGGTAGCAGATATGCGGGATATTCGACTCAAAGAAGCTTTAGAACCAATAGTTGATCAATATGATTTTATATTGATAGATTGTCCACCTAGTTTGGGATTGCTGAGTTATATCAGTTTGGTAGCAGCCACTCACGTTTTAGTTCCAATTCAAACTCAATACAAGGCATTTTGTGGAACTGAGTTATTGTTAAATACGGTTGCCAGAGTGCGATCGCGTCCTAATCGTAAACTAGCGATCGCTGGGTTTATTCCCACTATGTACGATAGTCGTAATATTCAGGATGCCCGAACTTTAGAAGCTATCCAACAACAATTAGCAGCAGTGGGTGTGGTCTACCCAGCTATTCCTCGTTCTACAGCTTTTGCTGACGCATCCGAAGATCATGTACCTTTGGCAGTCTATAATCGCAGACACCCTGCTGTGCCTATTCTCAAGAAAATTGCACAAGGTTTAGAAAAGTTATGAGTAGTAGGCGCGATCGCCCATATCAACAAATGAAACCTTTGGATATCCTGTTTGGGGAATCTCAATCTGTAGCTGAAATAGTTGCTATTGAATCAATTTGTCTCCCACAGCAGCAACCAAGGCGTTACTTCGACCCACAAGCAATGCAGGAATTAGTAGAGTCCGTGCGGCAACATGGGATTCTACAACCACTGCTGGTGCGTTCTCGTCCAGATAATAAGCATGAACTGGTAGCCGGAGAAAGACGCTATCGAGCAGCAAAAGAAGTTGGTCTAGCTGAAGTGCCAGTTGTAATTCGAGAACTCACCGATGAAGAAGCTATGCAGCTTTCTTTAATTGAGAACCTCTGCCGTGAGGATTTGAACCCAGTTGAGGAAACTGAGGGTATCTTGCAACTTTTAGCCATTCGTTTAGGGAGTGAAGTTGCCGATATTACTCCTTTGTTGTATAAAATGAAAAATGCAGCAGACAAGCAAGATGAGTCTAGGCATAACGTTATGCCTAACCCAGAAGCTCAAGTAGTGGAAGAAGTGTTTACGAGTTTGGGGTTAATGACTTGGGAATCCTTTGTCAAAAATCGTCTGCCATTATTAAACTTGTCGGAGGATGTGTTAACAGCACTGCGTGAAGGAAAAATTGCTTACACAAAAGCTAAAGTGATAGCTCGAATTAAAGACGAAACTGCACGCCAAGAATTACTAGCAGTAGCAATTGCTGAAAACTTGTCTCTATCTCAAATCCAGTCACGAATTAAAGCTATAAAACCCCCTTCTGCTCCTGATCAACGTAAAGAGCGGATAGAAGGAACAATGAAGCGAGTGAAACAGGCTAAGGTTTGGGAAGACCAGCAGAAATGGAGTCGTTTAGAAACACTCTTAGCACAAATAGAAGAATTGCTTGTTCAGGAATAATGTTGTAACTGAAAAGCGATGCTAACGCGAATACCAAAGGCATTGCAATAACTACCACTTTGTCAGTGTTACTTTAGATAGGGTTTGCTGAGAAAGTCCTTTCGTGAAGGTTAGGAGTCAGGAGGAGAGTTAAAAACATTTTTTCATCTCTGGTTGCCCACAAAAGTGCAAGGTTTTTCAGACTCAAGACGCTGTAGCCTTGCACCTAAAGTTTTTTGGTTCTTGCATAGATTTTATGGTAATTGAGGATTGATGACCATAAAACCTTTACGGGGTAAGGCTTCTAAACGATTATGTCCAATTTTTTAAATGAAAAGCCCACACAATAGGGCTTTCAACGATTTTGAACTGGGTTCTCCATAAAAAGTCCTGAAGAACCAGTTTTTTCTATGAGCCTTAAACCTTTGATTTATCATGTTTTTGGGTTTATTCAGCACACCCTAGATATTTCCAAAAGTTAAAAAATATCCTGTTGCCAATGAAGACAAGCGTGACCCAAAAGATATATCTGATGGTGTTTGTTTTTTGGCTGACGAGTTTTCAGATTCCCAAAATAATGAAATATATGCGGACAGCAATATTGTATGGTCTTCAATACCCAATACTGTCGTACCAAATACTTCCATCAGGCATAATGGTATTACAGAAAATAGCCTTACGAATGTTATAGAAGCCCTCGACCGAACGCAAATCGGCATTGGTGAAGTTAGCACCATCGAAAGAGGAGTGGTTCACGAAAGCATCCCTGAGAATAGCATGGCTGAAATTAGCGCCATTAAAACCACATTGATACATTTCGGCTCTGCTTAGGTTGGCGTTGACAAAGGAAGTATTGATGAAGTTGGCTTGACCACCTCTAGCCTCACTCAAATTAGCGCCGTTAAGGATGGCTTCATTCAACTCAGTTCCTTCCATGTAGGCTCCCCTGAGATTAGCCCCACTGAGATTAGTATTGTCCAGGTTAGCAGCTTCCAAAAAGGCTCCTTCCAAGTTGATCCCACTCAGGTCAGCCCCACTCAGATCAACCGCTCTCATGAACAAACCAGTTCTACTACAGTTAACACTCCAAGCAAAGTTTCTTTCTCCCGCTTCATACCTATCCAACATTTCTTCAATATCCATAACTCAACCCCTGCAACAACCAACACGTATAAAGATAACCTACAAAATCTCTGGAACACTCTGCAACTTGAAAAAGATTTTGGACAGGTTGTTCAACTTTACCTTCCAAAAAAGGATGTCCAACTTCTACTTCTAAAAACGTCCAAAAAATAGGCTTCTGCTGTTTTAGCTAAAATTCAGTTAGGGTATATACAGGGGTTTTATAGGGGCTATGTATACCCCAATGAGAAATTTGAGAATTATGGCTATTTCCTTTAGCCCTTAAATATCACCTACATAGGGTATATATAGGTGATACTTAGGGTATCTTTTGCTAAAATCAAATAATTTGGGGTATATGTAGGGGTTACTTATGGGATAAATATACCCTAACGCGAAAATTGAAAATAATTAAACTTTTAGCCCCTATCTAGGGTATATATAGGAGATACTTAGGGTATTTTTGTGCCACCCTTTTTTTGTATCCCACTTGACCCCCATGCCCAACATTCACGCCTTGCAAAAAATTTTTCCAGCAGGATTCGATAACGGTTACGGCAGTTTGAAACTTTTCGTAGATGGATTTGAAGTTGTTCGTATCCCCAGTTATATTTCTACAGCCGAGATGGAAGATGTACCAGGAAGAATCGTTTTAGATGGTGTAGCTTACACCGTGGGAGAATCTGCCTTTCGTACAGGTTATCATTTTGACCGCAACACAGACCACAACGAAAACAAAATTAAAAATGCACTGTTGATGTTATTTGGTGGATTAGCACATCTGCCACATCGTAAAGCTTGGCATTTAAAATTAGTCGTCAGCTTACATGACATAGGACTGGCAAAAGATTTAAAAGAAGCACTCAACGGAGAATATCAACCAATACTTGCGGGCAAAAAATCAGATGTCACCCTAGAAATAATCAAAGTTGTCCCAGAAGGAATGGGTGCATTGTTTGGGCATCAACTTCCACCCAAGCTCACTGTCCTAGATTTTGGTAATGGAACCACACTTTATTCTCGTTACAACCAGGGAAAGCGAGAAGTTCACACTCCCTACCCCGCAGGTGTAGAAGTTCTCATCGAAGACATTGCCGAAAAAATGAAACGTCTCAACGGAGGGAAAATCGGCAACGCCTCCCAGATTCGATTTTGTTTGGAAAGGGGACATACCAGATACAGTCGTGACATTGATATTAAAGATATCTACACCAGTTGTTTGAAAGATTGGTATGAAAAATTCTTAAAGAAACCCGTAAGCCTGACACTAGATGCCAAGCACCAGGGGGATGAAATTTGGGCAATTGGTGGAGGTTGCTTGTTACCTGGATTTAAGAAGCTATTGGAGAAGAACGGGTTTAAAATTCTGGATAACCCCGTAGAAGCTAATGCCTCTGGATTGCTAGGGATTGCAAAAGCCATGATGAACAAGAATCTGTAGTCCTCCTGATTTACCGCCCCTGATTTGAGCTTGAGGGGTAATGGCGAATTTTGAATCAACTAATTTAAATAGGAACGAAGCCAATGACACCGGAAAAAGTTCGGATTAAAGATAGCTACCGAGAACGTATATTTGCCGAATCACAGCAACTAGATAAAAGTTACTTAGAGACGCTTTACTTTATCATTGATTGCTATTTTGCTTTCAAAAAGGGTGCATTCCCCATGCAACAAATAGTTACACATACCCCAGCTTTCACTCCGATTGCTACAAACCCAAGCCAACAAGACCAACCCCCTTCAACTCCATCATCACCAGAAAATCCCAAAGATGCTGATGGCGAAACATTTACCCTTGATTTTGATTTGTGACTGTTATACTTTGGTGTTGCTTCATTCATTCCCAAACTGATAAGCTGTTACGCATTTGCTTTTTTGCCCAAAAGCCTTATTAGAAGGATTCTTGGCTGCAAAATATTAAATTTAGCTGCGTAAACGCCTAGAAATACTAGCGATTTATCCTAATTCCTCAAAAACAATATCCTCATAAACCGACTCAATGGGAAAACTTAAATCAATACTTCGTAACTCGATATTATCCCCCGGCTGATAATTAAAAATTTCCCAATTACCGCGATCATTTTTGCGGTATAAATCAATCGCTATTTTTTCAGCATCAACCAAAACATAATCTTGCAAACTAGGATTGCGACGATACAATCTAAATTTATCACCTCGGTCATAACTGGCTGTACTGGGAGATAAAACCTCAACAATTAAACAGGGATATTGAATTGCTTGGATTGCAGTGCGATCGCGCTCGTCGCAAGTAACGCTCACATCAGGATAAACATAATCTTTTGTTTCCAAAATATTTACACGACAATCGGAATTACCAACCTGACAACCACTACCCCGTAAATGACCTTTAACAATGAAAATAATATTACTAGCAATTCGGCCATGATTTTGAGTTCCCCCACTCATAGCGTAAACTTCACCATTAATATACTCATGACGAAGCAGTTGTTTTTCTTCCCAGACAAAATATTCTTCGGGTGTTAACTTAGGAAACTTATCTTTTACAGCAATCATTTTTTGTTACCTCATCTACGCTTGACCAAATTAAAATCGCTTTTATCAACAATACCTTGTCCATTTTTTGTAGCTACAGCAGAACCCAACGCTTTTGTTGGGTTTGTAGGAGTATGTTACCTAACTGTATTTTAATCTCAACATCCAGAGCCAAACCCTCATTCATCTGAGCCGCCAAATCTGCCGTTAAAGCCCCCATCTTCTCCTCAAAGCTTACCCCATCCTCCACCTCTTCCACTCATTTTCGCTAGATTTACCCTTAGTAACCGCGCCAAGAGTAAAATATCCACTTGGATGATTTTACTGGGTGTAAATCCATGCCAAGATAAAAACCAGAATCTCAAGCTTGCTAGATCCGCTATCTAATAGATTACTGGCAATGGATTTAACCACAAGAGTTATAGAAAATTCAGGACTGAGTATACCCATCTTCGATGGGTCGTACAACAATGGCAAAGGAAGATATCTATCAGAACCAGAAATCATCAAAAATTCCCTATTAGCACAAATATTCGAGCCAGAAGAATTACAATCATTACTCCTGGTAAAAATTGACAGTAAAAATCCAGACGCAAATCATCTTAAAACCAGAACATTTAAAGATGGTATCAACCGCAAATTAGCCTTTAGTTCAGGCGATAATTATTACTTTGCTGATGATACATTGCGTAAGAAAATCAGACAATTATTTGCTACAGAACCGGATACCGCTTGTCGTTATGGTTCATTATTAGTTAGTAATTGCTACAAAGGAACAGAAACATTTACCAACTTACGAGTTAAAATCGTAGACTTTACAGACCCACAATATGCTGATTATAAAACCGGAGACTGTCACGGTAAGATTTCACCAAGACTAGCTAAACAACTGGGAGGAGAACGCAACTGTCCATTACAATTTCGATTTGCATGGATGAAATCTTGGGGTGAAAATATTGATAAATCGGAATTTCAGGACGTACACACAAGTAATGGAATATCTAACCACAGAGAACACGGAGGAATAAAAGTAGAAGAAAATGATGGTGTAAGTCCGAAATCTTCAAATTTAACTAAAAGAAGTTTTTTAACAGATGAAGAAATTGATGATATAAATTCAACATCTCAAAATTTAGCAATAGGAAATTTACAAAATGAAGAAAAAAATTGTGTAAATTTAACATCTCCCAAATTACCTAAAACCAATTTTGCACCAAAAGAAGAAAAAGATTTTGTAAATTCAAAAAATAAAAATTCTTCTACAAGTAATTTTTCACAAGATGAAGAAAGTGATTGTAAAAATTCAAAATATCCAAAAACCAGCTTTTTAGCCAAAGGAACTTTTTTACCAGATGCCAAATTAACAGATGCTCAAGATTACGACATCATCATGGACATCTCCTCAATCAAAGGCATCAAAAAATCCCATCTGAAAAAATTAATACCTTGTGGTGAATATAACTTTCCCCAAGCAGTAATAGGTAATCGAGGTAATGCCAAAGCCACCAGCTACGATAACAGTTGGCAGTTTACCATTTGGTACTCAGAAGCAGCAATCAGACAAGATTTAACTCAACCAACCCAAGAAAAAGCTCAACAACTAGCCGAATTACAACGCCATCCATTAGCACTAGCAAAATACATCATTCAACAATACGACAAACAACAACAATACCAACAAGAACAAACAGAAGAAACAATTAATGAAATAGACAATAATAGTAACAATCAAGTACAAGAATCTCGCTGGATTTCCCTACTTCGCAGCGATAAATACGGTCAACTAATTGAAACACCCAAATTTCGCAAATTTGCCACTGATTATATCGCCAATCAATGGCGTGATTTAGCCATTAAAAGTGGATACAGCCATAGTTCAGGAATGGCCATGCCATGCGACACTTTACCACGAGGTAAAATTTGCGTCCCCCACCTACCAGAAGGAGATGTGATTCTCACCCGTTACCCCATCGTCAACTCAGACAACATCCGCCTTTACAGTAACATCCATGACCCAGAACTCAAGAAAACTCGCAACGTAGTTTGGATTAACCCCAAAGACGCTGAAGAATACCACCAAGCAGACTTTGACGGCGACCAATTAATGGTGAGTCCAGCAAGTAAACTACCCAATATTGCCAAAGAAACACTCCGTGCAGGAGAACCGGGCAGATTTGAACCAGTTAAACAGCGTCCTAAACTAGCATATACAGAAATCACAGATGAACAAGGCAACTTAAAATACCGTGACTTAGCGCAAATAGCCGCCGTTGCCAACCAAAATAAAGTAGGATTAGTAGCAACAAACATTGGACGAGTACAGTCATCAACGCCCCGTGAAGGTGAAAATATTGAAAGATTTACCAAACGACAAAGAAAACTGTTAAATCGTCTTTTTCAAGCACTACAAGTAGAAGTAGACTCACCCAAAAGTGCCGAAAGATTAGAAGACATTCAAGAAATTGATGGAGCGAACTTATTAGCAGATGCTAAAAAATGGTCAGAATCCCATCCAAGTTACTTTTTCGACTTTAAAAAAGACGAACGGCTGTATCGTTCCTTTGCCATGCCAGCAGATGCCCCAGGAGCGATAAATGTCATAGCCAGAGAAGTAGTAAATCCCCTATGGCAACCTACTCGGATTCGCAGCAGAGATAGACATGAATTTCGTTATTTATTTCCCAAAGATACATTATCAGTAGATGCCTTAGAATGGGCAGAAGAATTAAAAACTAGATTTCAAAAATCGAGAGAAGAAATTAAACAAAGAGTAGGAGATGATAGAGAAGCATTTAATGAAGAATTAGGCAAACTTTACGATAGTTATCGAGCAGAAATAGATGAATTATTCACTACTCCAGAGGAAAGGTTAGAAGGTGCAGCAGCATTATGGCACACACAACACACCCGTCCAGAATTAGACAGACATCGTAAGCAATGTTTAGAATTAGCAGAACAGATAGAAACTACATTTTCCTTTGAGCATAATTATGAAATGCCCAGTGCAGCATTACCACAAGATACTTATGTTTTGAGCGTTCCTTTTGGGGAGAATGCAATTAAATGGAAAGAAACTTTAGAACAAAAAGGAATTGAATTTGATGCTACGATTCATCCCCAATTACCTATCGTTGAATTTGCTTTTAAAGACTTATCACCGAAATTAGCAGAAAAATTAGCGGCTAAATTTGGTGAAAACTTTAATGATTTAGATGAATTGAATATACCCAGAGATTTAAGAATTATTCCTCCCGCAGATCATTGTTGGGCAGAATCACGTCAAGATACAGGTGTAGGTGCTTTGGCATATAATTTATTTACAGAGGAAGTATGTCAGCAACTTCAGGAATTTCAGTTTGCAGAAATTAAAGTTTTGGGGATTAAATATAATGATTTTGCTGATGAGAATTTTGCTAGTCAACAATGGAAAAAGCGCAGTTTGACTTTAGAAGTAGGAGTTTTTGAATTACCTGAATCACACCCAGATTTTTATCGTTATAACGGTACACCGATATTACAAATTGATGGTCAGAATTTAGGCACTTTTGCCCCTGATAGTCCTAAGTTACCTGTGGGAACTAAATTTGTAGCTACGTTAAAACCAGAAGGTTCTAGTGTTATTCTCAAGGTTAATGCTGATTCAATAGAGTTGCTAGATGTGAACTTACTAGAATCGGAAGTTAAGTTAGATACTGTTGAAGTTGATGATTCCATAGAATTTTTGGATTTTAAATTAATAGAATCAGAAGATATATTAGATGCTGTAGAAGATGATGATTTGATGGAATTTTCGGATTTCAAATTAATAGAATCAGAAGATAAGTTAGATACTGTTGAAGTTGATGATGATTTAAGGGAATTTTCAGATGTAACTTTATTAGAATTTGAATCAACTTCAATCTTTTATGAATCTAAATCAGAAAACAAAAATTCGTCAAAAGCGAACTTAATAGAATTAGAGAACAAGTTAGATAATATTGAAGTTAATGATGATTCGATAGAATTGTCAGATTTTACATTATCAGAATCAAAACCAAAGTTAGATAATGCTGGAGAGTTGCGAGGGATTCATCGGGAATTTTGGCGAAAGGAAATGTTTGATAATTTGGTAGAAGCGATTGGCATTACTTATGAACAGCGACAAGCTAATCAATCTGAAACTAGGGAAATTGAACAATTTAAAATTGGTGGACAGTGGACAGCTTATGTTCAACGTAGTGGTGATTTTATTGTGCGGAATGAGAATAACCGGACGATTTGTAGAGGGAATATGTATACTGGTGAAGAGATATTTCCGCTTTCAGAAGCAGCAGCTAGTGAGTTAGAGGAGATGGTTTTACAAAGGGAGCGATTAGTTAATAAAAAGCATGATTTTTCAAATAATGGACATTGTATTAACTATCATGATATTGAGTTAAGTTGAAAAAGAGAGAGTAAGTAATGAATCAACAAGAGTTTGATGATGAATCCATTTCTAGCCAAGAATATCCGATGGATTTATTGCTGAATGAAGAATGGTTGAAAAAAAGCATCCAAGCTGAGGAAGAAGTAGGTGGTAACATTGGTGCTGGTTTAGATTGGGGTTCTAGTTTTGAACAACTGTTGTTGAATCCTGAATTGTTTTATCGTTTAAAAACTTTGCGGATTTCTTTGAATCGGGAAGTGCGTTTATTGCTCAAAGATTGGAATTTGGGGACTGCAACTTCTACTGCATCTGCTACTGCAAGGGAGAAGTTATTGGAAAGATTAAGATTACCTACACCTAATGTAAGAGAACATATCCAAGTAGTGTTGCAGAGAGATGAACTTTTTGGAGAGGAGTTTATTTCTAATCATCAGGTGTTACGCGAACTACTTGGGGTAATGTTGACAGAACAAGATTGGGAAATTATTGCTTCAGTTGCGGCGGATTCGTTAAAGCAGCAAATTATCAATCAAGTTATAACTTACAAAATTTCAGCCTAGTGATAAATAAAAGTGAGGTTTTTTGATTCAACTTAATTTCTAACTAAGAATCTGAAGTTTAGCTTCATCAAATACTAAACCACGACGGGCAAAATATTTATGAATATTGATTTGCACAAATAAATCTTTGAGTTCTTCTGCGATTTCAGTTGGTGGATTTCCTGATAAAGCAACTGCAATTAAACGTTCTGCACTGTGAATTTCTCCACAGTCAATTGCTAGGGTTGCAGCACTATGATACAATATTGAACGGGTTGGTTCTGCTGTTAAATCATTTACTATTAATTCTGCTGCTAATCGTTCTTTTTCAAATGCTTGTCGGGATAATTGGGCAGCTAAATCTGAGTTATTTCTAAGTTTAGCAACTTGTGCCATTTCCGCTAAATCCATAGCCTGTTTATGTAACTCTTGAATCTGACTCATTTTTTTACTATGAACGCTAAAGGGTGACTAAATTCAACAACCACAATATAGGCTGGAAGTGTGCCATCTGTGGGGCTGACTTGCTCAAGCTTCTGTTTAATTCTAGCTTTTATTCGGCTGTCGTCGCCCTTACGGATGCCGGAAACTTCTAACCGTACTGCGTTTTGGAATGGTAGTTCATTGTTATCACCTTTTTTACCTAACCAGTAATCAAATCCTGTTCCTCTGCGAGAACGTTCGATAACTGTATAGTCCGTAAGTTCTTGTATAATTAAGAAAGCGATTCCATAAGCTGCCTGTTCTGTAGTATATTCGCTATCGTTCCAACAGCGCAGCATTTGGTCTGTTACCTCTTGCCAATATAGTTTAAAGACTGCGGTAAACTCTCCTTTGACTGTGAGTTCTATACCCTGAATATAACCTTGATTGTTTAAACAAACAGCACAGGCTTCTGCTAGTGTTGCACCAAAGGCTGGAGTGATAGCAGGTAATCCTTTTTCAAGTTTAGTGATTACCAATTCTTTCGAGTTTGAATTCATCTTTTACTGTAGCTATGAAAAAAGAAAAAGTTCAAGAAATGATCGGTTTATCATTTGGATTCCTAGTATTCGGGATTGTTTTTATCTTCACTGGTTGCGGGATAGGAGATTTGATAAATGTATATGATCCTATTACTATGGAATCCAAAAAGTGGACTCCATACAATATGTATATCATGAATAGTGATTCAAATCGTGAAAATAAAATTCGCTTGCTAAATGCTTTTTATAAAGCGTTTCCTGGCTCTAAAAGGTTAAGAATTACTAACGAGGATGTCCTTAAAAAAACTGATGCGTATTGTAGTGCGAAACAGTCTGGCTACAGTAAGGCACAAATGGATAAGTTGATTGAGAAACAACTAGAACTTATACATAGTAACCCTGAGTTAGATACTGTAGCGGAAGAAGTAAGCTTAAGATTAAAAACTATTTATGCTTTATCTGATGAGTATATTTGTCCCCATGATTCTTTAAGTGGATCATTTAATGATACTCAAGCGGTGGAACTCTACCTGAAAGCTGTTAACCAAAGCGGGTTCGATGAGACCGTTATTAATGAAGAAGGTAAAGCTGACTTAGATAGAACAATTCTCTTGGCTGGTCGAACTGCCTGTGAAGAAATTAAACAATATGGTTATCAAAAAGCACTTGAACAAAAAATAAACACATTTACTTCTGATAAAAATATCAATGTCATATATACTTCAGCTTATAGATATTTATGTCCTAAAACAAATGATTATTAATATTTATTGCTAAGAGTTAAAGATTTATGTAACAATTAGATAAGACCAAATTAATTAGTTGAAATAAATAAATATGATTAAAGTAATGAAATTGGTGTTGCTAATATTGGCATTGTTATTTCTCTGTGCAGCTATTGGTAGTCTTTTTCTTTACTTTCAAGGCAAACTCCACAATGTGACGACAGCAGGAACTTTTGCTGCTCTTTCTGGTTTGTTCCTAAACGAGTTATCGAAGATAATAGACAAGCAAAAACAGTGTTCTAAATTTTTTCTTGAGCAGTCACTTGCAGGCTTTGAGAATACTATTAATCTTTTGAATGATAGAAATAATGATCGGATTAAGTGGATTTCGGCAGCTAGAATACTTCAGCAATCCTTAGAGCTTGCCAAAAGGATTACAGAGAACGAACACAAAAGTATTTTGGAAATTCAGATGGATCAATATCGTCATCAACTATGGGAGATTTTAAATCCAAATGATGAACGGATTACTCCTGCATTCTTTTACGGAGTTAACGATTCCAGTTTGGATATTCAGGAAGCAGCAAAACAATCCAGCCTTCCTACAGTTGGAGAGCCACAGGATAGATTATCTTCTGTACAGAGCTTGTCAGAAAAATCGCTGTTTGTAATCTGGAGCTTTATGAAATTTCCAGAAAATTATGCAGATCCACTTGATCATACTTTTTCTCAGGATGAGATCGAGAGGTTACGGTTACAGCACCCACCTTTGTACAAGTACCTAAAACATAAGCAGATGTATCACCCAGCAGTAGGTAAGCTTCACAAATTACTCGATAAAGAAGAATAAAAAGGGCTAATCAAGCCAGTTACCTGTCGCTCAACTAGCAACTAGCAACTATCAAAAATAGCCAAGTGGACAAAAAAGAAATAGCCAAAAGGTCAATGCCATCAAAGACAAAGCCCTGTTACCTTACCAACTAAGGCAACCAGCGTCATCGTCACTATGGCTACCAAAACACCAACCAAACCAAAGCGAAAACAAACACAAACGCGCTCATGGGAAAACCTGACAGACCGCCGCAAACTCCGCCATATAGAAAACACACTCGATAAAGCCATTACTCAATCACTAGAAAACGGTTCTATTCAATCCCACGAAGACTTTAAAGCCTGTGTAGAAAATTACAGCAAAGCATCAGGCAAAGCACCCATCACCGTAGAACTCTGCGTAGGAGGAGATGATGATGAAGAAATTAGAGGCTATCGCTTCTACCTTACCAGCGACCCCAGTCACAGAACCAGTGGTAAATACCTGCTCAAAAACCTAGAAGGAATCACCGACAAAGACGAAAACTACTTCACCCCTTCCAACATTGCTGAAATTTGCGGTTTTGCAGAAACAGAACTGGATGATTTAGATGATGAATTAGATGATGATTTACTAGATTTAGATGAAGAAAACGAAGAAATAGATGAAATTGACGACGAACTAGACGACCTATTAAACGACGATTTCGACAATGAACTAGATGACCAAGACGACTTAGATAAAGAAGAGGAAATATCTCAGAGTCGTGTTAGTGAATCTCCCAGTAAAACTCAAACAAAAACCTCAACTAAAACCTCAAGTAAGTCCCAACCCAAAACCCAAACTAAAACACAAAGTCAAACACCAAATAATAAAACTACCGCCAAAAAATCCCAATCCAGAGAACCACTAGACGAGGCTTCCCGTTTAAGTGCCACAGCAGCCACAAATGGCAGAGAAATAAATGGTATAAACTTAGCAGGATTAACAGGTCAACTAGCAACTTTAGGAATAGCTGTAGGACAAGGAGTTTTAGAACAACTTGCAGCCGAAGCTGATGAAAAACGACTGGTACGAATTTTTAAACAACTACAAAAGCAGAATGACCGAGTAGATAACCTCACCAGTCGCTTACAGGAAATAAACCCAGAATCAGCAGAATTTCTAAATCCTTCAAATCCTATAAACTCTTTCATTGCTGCAAAATCTTCAACTACTCCCAACTTTTCAAATACTTCAAACTCTGTAAATACTTCAAATCCTGAAAATTTCCCAGATTCAACATTTGAAGCATCCACAGAAAATAATCCACTGGCAGTAGCCACCATGAAAATCGGTTCTAAAGTAGATAAATTAGGTTCAAATATAGACCCTAATTATCAAACTCAACCCTTTGAATTAGATAAAAATGCCAGCATCATTGAACAATTTCAACAAATCGAAGATTACCTGCAAAATATTTCTCAACGACTTGACCATTTAGAAAAGATAGTTGACCGACTAGAAAAACAAATAGCAGCACAACAAAATGGTTCTGTAACTGAATCAAAAACTGCTGATGAAACTGTTCAAGCTAACTCCAAAAACCAACCAGAAAAAGACGTTTTAGACTATCTAACAAAACGCCAAACCAAACAACAACAAATAGCCTGTGCTGATGCTTTAGTGGGATTTGCTGATGTTGCCAGTGAATTATTTAACAAAACTCCTGAAGATGGTATTCCTATTTCTAGCAACAAAATTTTAACAGTGAAACAACAGGGGGTAAAACAACAGAGTAAACAAACAGCACAAACAGGAATATCTGCGGACGTAGCCATTGCTTTGGAGAATACCCAAGGTGAAACACTGTTTGAGGGTACTTGCACTCAGGGACAATGGGAAATTACACAAGATAATCTCACCTCTGATGAAAAAATGGGTATCTGCAAACTACCACAGTCAAAATCAGAATACGCCCTCAAAGCTACCGCCCAAGCATTAGTGCAGAAGTTTCAAAAACAACTACCTAACAAATTTAATGGTGATGAAGAACCGACATTTACCTGGACAGAAAATGGTAAACCAAAGTACGATTTTGAAATAGTAAAACTCTCTAACGGTACACAACTACTTCAAGGATTTAACCCCAACCGTGATAACGAACAAGTCCTTGATGCAGCTTTAGTACCAGGAGAACCCCCGGAAATTAAACAATGTAATATCCCACTTAGAGAAATGGAAGCATTACTAGATAATCAACAATCAAGTCGTTCTAATCAAGCTGATAGAAATAGCACTAAACAACAGAAAAAACAAACTAAAAATCAAACCAAAAAATCAGAAATGCAAGTTTAATTGTAAGAAGTCAGGAGTCAGGAGTCAGAAGTCAGGAGTCAGGAGTCAGGAGTCAGGAGTAAGAATATTTGTTTGTAGAAGTAATCTACATCAGTAAGTTGTTTTCTCAACAACTAATAACAGAATTTTAGATTTTCAATTTGGGATTAAAGATGAAAAGAACAAAATTTTTAAAATGTGACAAGCCACAAAATAGAATCAATCGGGTAATCAATCTAAAATCCAACACTAAAATTCATTGACAGTTCCCCTGAGTTTCGGCATAGGTTCAATCTAAAATCTAACTAAAATCCAAAATAGTTTGATTTGAAAACTCTCATTCCTTCTGAATTTAGAATCCTGAATCGTTACGTTTAACTTTACAGATGTGTTTTTTGGGTTCACTTCAATAACTGCTGACACCTTGTATTGTACCAAAAAACCAAATTTTTAAAACCAGTTTGATTTACAGCAGTTTCCGTATGAGGTACAAATTCAAATCACAAATTTTTACACCAAAAGAATTTTCCATCTGATAGCTGAAAGCATCTGTAAAACATTTGATAAACATTTGAATTAACGGAGTAAAGAAAGATGAATAACACACAATATCGCAATTCTCATTTTAAATTACTGCCATTTACCAATTCATTCAGAAACATGAAAAACCAGAAAATAAACCGTACTGATTTATCATTCATCTTCATATCTCTAGCAACAGCAATTTATTTATTGGCAACAAAACCCATATTCGTAACCATTTTGGGTTGTGCCAGCATTGTTTTCTTAAGTATTGGTTATGTAATTCGCACAGTACCAATTTTAGAAAAGTATTTAGGCAGAAAAATCCGTTTTTGGCATATTGTTACCGCAATTATCACAATTACTGCTTTACTTGATACGCTAACAACTCCAGCCCATGCCATTTTTTTAAGCAGTTTAGAAAACTTCTTTGTGACACTTGCCCAACAAAGTTCACAAGCTGGAGGAGGAGGTGCAGCTACACTTGATGCTAACGTTGTTGGATTAACATTTAACCTAATTCGGGGTGCATTTTTATTACTTGTTGCTGCTGCTTCTTTATTTGCTTATAACCAAGCACAACAAGGTAATGACTGGCGACCAATTGTAACTCAAGTAGGGTTAGCTTTTGCAATTGTCATTGCCATAGATGTCATCACTTTTATATTTATTGGCAATGGCACTGGTACAGGAGGAGGCGTTTAAGGTAAAGCAGCTAGTTTTAAAAGTAAAAAGCAGCTTCAAAAATGAACAATTGATAATGGATAATTGACAATTATCAATTGATTCTCGAAACAATCGGGTCTAATATCAAATCCGTTTGAACCACCACACTAAAAATAAGTTGCAAACCTTGTTGTTACGAGATTGAAACTATGTGCATTTAACCGGATTTGATATAAAACCTCTTCTTTGAAGGCTACAAGTCTTTGAATCAGGGTATAAATTCCCATTACAAAAACGCCCTCTTGCAAAGCTACCTTCATTAACCATTGTCAATTGTCAATTATCAATTGATTATCAGTTATGAAAAACAATCCACATAACGAATTTATCAAAATTAATCGGATTTTAGGTAAACAAGCCAGCATTGGACCAATACCAGCAGAACAACTAGGTCCCTGGATAGCCATCATCATAATTTCCTACCTGACTACCAATGGTTTCCTCAGTTTAGGAATAGGTTGGTTTTTCCTCACATCATTCTGGCTAATAATTAGTTGGTGGATATTAACCGGCAACCAACCCCATCAATTTCTAGACAAATGGCGTAAACCACCCGGAAATGAATGGTACAACGCCAACAATATCTACATTTCACCCATACCAGAAAACCGTCCTCCTTGGGTACGTCATCGTTACAGTGATTCACAAATCAACATTCGACATAAACCCCTAATAGTACCAAATCAATATGGAGGTAAAAACAGATTTATGCCCTTTCAAAATGAAGTAAATATCTGTTGTATAGCAGAAATAAAAAAAGATGACCGAGAAATTGCAGCCCTATTATTAGAACAAGGAAAATCACAATATCAACTCATATTTGGTTTTCAAATAGCTGGACTGCATGACATATTACATGAAAGTGAAATCAGCGAATTTGCCCATGCGATCGCAGAAGGAATGAAAGATATACCACCAGCAGAACGCATAACTTTTTGTACAGGCTGTTACAGTGATAATACTCAACGGCAAACCCAACTTCATACATTAGCAGATGACTGTCACCTCAAACCCATATCTGTTCTCATTCGTAACGAACAACTGCGAGTAGAAGAATTGAAAAACGCAGGTACACGCCAACAATGGCAGCAAATAGCCTTTTGTACCTGGACAAGTGATCAACAAGGTAATTCCCAACAAAAAGATTTTGTCGGTAGTATCATTGAAAAATGCCGCAATCTCGGCTCTTGGATAGTAGAATCAATCACAGGCAATAAACGCATATACCAAGAAACATTCTTCAAAAAGCTACTACTGCAAGGCTTTCAACAAGGATTTATTCAATGGGAAGTATTATTAAATACCAAAATAGGCTTAGAAATCACACCATGTAGTGCAGCAGATTTATGGCAATGGTTGTGGAACAGATTTAACGAAGGTATTGCACCTCCCATTCCCCAGGTTATCACCTTGGAAGAAACCGCCACAGGAATACAACTCACAGAAACCCTAACCACAAACAAACATATCTGCACACTACTGATTGAAGGTACACAAGGACGTTCCGCAAGTCCTGAACATCGTGGAGATTATGATCGAGTTTATCTCACAGGCAAGGGTCAAGTCTGCGGTGTGATGACAATGACAGACCCGCCACTGGGTTGGACGAATGCTCAAGAACAACTCAAGTGGATGTGGAAAATACTATCTTCCACCTATGTCCATGATACAGAAGCATGGATAGAAATTAGCCGTGGCAATGACTTTTTCATTCAAGATAACCTTGCGCGTCAAGCCAAGCAATCTAAAACAGCCCGCACCATAGCCATAACCAAAGGCCAGGGACGTGATATAGGTGCAGAAATCAAGCAAGAAGAATCATTTGAAGCACAGCGTCGCCTGTACGAAGGTACAAAAGCCTTGCATTGTGCGCCTGTTTTCCTAGTATACCGTAATAACACAGAGGAATTGACTCATGCTTGCAATCTACTGGCTAACAGTTTTGAAACCGCCAAGGTACTTAGAGAACGTAACATAGCTTGGGAAATATGGTTACAAACATTACCTATCACCTGTAAACGCTTATTGCATGATGGTAATTTAAGTGAGCGACGGTTAACACTTGATACACAAACAATTGCCGGATTGATGCCTCTGACCGTACCCAAAGATATTGATAAACAGGGTGTAGAGTTTTTGACTAGCCGTGGAGGTAAACCTATTTACATAGATTTGTTTCATCAACAAATTGGACGGGCTTTAATTACAGGTACTTCTGGTTCAGGAAAGAGTGTTTTAGGCTGGCGGTTTGCCCAAGAAGCCTTAGTGAACAATATTCCTGTAGTGGGGATGGATATTTCAGCCGGAGGTAACAGCACTTTTAAAACGGCGATTGAACTACTGGGAGAACAGGGTGCATATTATGACATTGCTAGTGGCAGTAGTAATTTATTAGAACCACCAGATTTGCGTCGGTTTGATAAAGCAGAACGGGAACGAAGAATGGAATCTTGGAAGGATTTTATACGTAAAGCTTTAGTGGCGATCGCTATGGGTAAAGTTGAAAATCCCCACCTGTCTCAAAGAGTTGACGCTTTACTTATCAAAGCTTTGGATGTGTTTCTCAAAGACCCAGATATCATCGCTCGCTATAACCGTGCATTTGAGAAGGGTTGGTGTTCTTCAGAATGGCAGGAAATACCCACGCTACCGGATTTTATCAAGTTTTGTACGCGAGAACGTCTAAATCTGCGTTCATTTGAAGAGATTGACCGCCAAGCACTCAATCAAATTCAAAATCAGGTGAGTGCGTTACTAGCATCGAGGTTAGGGAAAGCGATCGCACGTCCGAGTACATTTTCTCCTGAACCTGCGATTAAATTCTTTGCCCTGAGTGGATTAACTAACGAACAAGATGCGTATTTGATGGCGATTAATGCCCATACTGCTTGCATCCGCAATGCTTTATCCCATCCTAAAAGTTTGTTTATTGGTGATGAGCTTTCAGTGTTATTGCGTAAAGATGGTTTTGCTCAAGTGATTGGTGAAACTTGTGCTACAGGACGCAAGGAAGGTATTGCTGTACTGCTCCTATCTCAAGACCCAGACACTATTTGTGAGTGTTCAACCGGCGCTCAAATCATGCAAAACATGACTTATCGAATTACTGGACGCATTACCAGCACTGGAGTTGCTTCTTTTGAGCGTTATCTGGGTTATCCTGCCCATATCATTAGTCCAAATGCCACAGAAGCGTTTTTACCACGGATCAGCGACCTTTATTCCTGTTGGTTAGTAGAAACAGGTGGTAGATTTTGGCGTACTCGTTTTTACCCAGGGGAAATGATGCTGGCTAGTGTTGCTAATAACCAAGATGAACGAGAGGCACGGTCACGGATAATGGCACAGTATCCAAATACTCCTAAAGGTAGATTGTTAGGACTCAGAGCTTTTACGGATGCTTACATCAGTGCTTTGAAGGAAAACAAAGGTTTTCAACATATTGGACAGGAGGTATCTATGGTGAATACATTGCATTCTCGATTTAATTCTGGTGAACAGGTTGAAAATCGTTCTTTAATTGCTAGTTAATACTTACATCAAAATTTTTGAACCATAATATGAGCCTAAGTTTTCAATTGACAACATCAGATTTTTTGAACCATAACGTGACCCTAAGTTTTTAATTCACAACATCAGATTTTTTGAACCATAACGTGACCCTAAGTTTTCAATAAATCAAATTCTGAATAATTAGTTGTTTTCAATCAAACAACCCAAATCTAAAAAAGTGTTATCTGAAGTAAATTTGATTATGAAAATGTCAGCATTCAGCCATCAGTCATTGGTTTCCGTCAGCAATTACCTGAAAAGCATCAATAATAGGTTGTAATTTCCTCTCATGAACACTCGTGTAAGTTAATAAAACTCTGCATCTTCTTACTAAATCAGGTTCACTCAAGACAAAAGCTAATTACTGTTAGCGTTAGCTTGCCGTTAGGCGTTAGCTGAATACTTACATGAAACTAAAAATGAAGTCCTGAACGATTAGGTATTTTCAATCTAAAATCCAAACTCCAAAATCTAAAATTTAAAAATGTGTTAGCTAAAGGAATTTTGATTATGAAACTGAAATGGATGTCAATTCAATTCATCACCATGATTTTAGTGTTGGGTATTAACTCAGTTAATAAACCAACCTTAGCTACTACTCAACCTAACAACACAGCAAACAATAATGCAGTTAACGGCAATAGTATTTTGGTGGAAAATACTGAAAACCAGATTAATAACTTCATTGGAGATGTAACAAACTTTGTTCAACAAGACTTGTTTAGCCCCATAACTGATTTGATTAACTCAACAATTGGCGCATTCCAAATTCCTGATATTTCTCAATTGTGGAATCAGATTTTAGGTGGTTCAGCTAATCAAAGTCCAGGTGCAATATTGTCGGAAATTTTGGAAAATAAAACCAATGGTCAAAGTTCTTATGGTATTCGAGAAGATATAGGCAAGAATACTACTAGGAATGTTGTGAATGAAATTGCTAATCAAACAACTTTAGGAGAAACAGCCCAAACTCAAATGGCTCAAATTAAAGCAGCTACTCGACAAGACACTCAAACAATTATTAACTTAGGAGAAGAGTCCCAAAATTTGGATGTCACCCAACAAATTTTACAAAACTTGTCTCAACAAACAGCACTCAATGGTCAAATCAATGAACGAATATTTCAAGAGGCACAACAAGCAAGAATTGATAGAGCATTAAACAATACTTTGATTACTCAAACAGCTAAAGAACTTGCAGCTATTAACACTGCTGACAGACGAAAGAGTATTGCTGCTGGTAATGCTATGTCTCAACAAGCGGGTTTATTAATGATGCCTGGTGGTGTTACTTTGGGTAACGAACAGTAGGTGGAATTTAAAAATTGTCGTTATCAATTGATAGTTGATAATTGACAATTGTTTAATTTAAGGGTTAAAACCTCGTAAGCATTCAGCCTTCAGCTATCAGCAGTCAGCAAGAAAGAAGAAAAACATCAATACTCACCTGTAACTTTCTCTCATTAATACTTGTGGGATTTGACAACATTATGCTCATTTTATGAAAGAGCTATCTAATAGCAACTAAAAACTGTTAGCAAAGCGTGGCGTAGCCAATTACTGATTGCTGAATACTTACGAAACCTCTCCTTTTAAGCAGAAGGAATTCTATTTCCAATCTTCTCATTTATAAAGAGATTTGATTGTCAATTGTCAATTATCCATTGTCAATTGTTCAACCGCTAAAACTATTTAAAAGTATGATGTACTTTATTGCTCAATCATTTCCTGTTACTGGTGGAGAAACTCAAGCTTTAGATATTGTCTCCAGTGCTTTAGAATTATCTCGTGCCACAGTTGAATCATGGAATTTAGTTTGGCAAGTTACCTTAGATCCCTCATCTCTTTTATGGTACGGCTTAGTTGATTTAGGTATCACCTTGGGAGCAGCTAGTATATTGTTTGTGGCACTAACAACCGGAAAAGAAATTATTGAAAAACAATCTTGGTCAGAATTAGCAGCTATTTTTGTTTGGCCACTGATAATTATGATATTTCTTGGTGGTAATGGTAACTTACTAGCTAAAACCATTATTTTTATCCGAGGATTTGCTTATAATCAAGTACAAAATATCCTGGAAATACAAGTTAGTGAGTTGACATTCAAATCGGCGATCGCTAATGTAACTATCAGCAGTATTGCTAGACAACAACTAGAAAATCTTTACAGTGAATGTCAGGGACAAGTTGGAGAGGAGTTAATTGAATGTTGGGATTCAAAACGAGAACAAGCAGAAGCAATTGTTACGGAAGCTGAAGAGAAAGCCAAATCTCCATTGCAACCATTGAAAGATTTTGCTCAATTTCTTTGGTCTAGAACTTTACCTGGTCAAATTGGTACTGCGGTACAATTTGTTAATGATCCAGGTAGTGTATTTCGAGATACTGCTATTCCCATTATTCGTTTTATTCTTTATGCCTTACAATGGGGATTTGTTAACATTTTAGAAGCAGCATTATTGCTAACTGCTTTATTTGCACCAATAGCAGTTGGTTTATCACTTTTACCATTACAAGGTCGTCCTATTTGGGCTTGGTTAACTGGGTTTATTTCCTTGTTTGGAGTTCAACTTGGGTACAATATTTTAGTCGGTTTAACAGCTGTTGTTTTAGTTAAATCAGGTGCAGCATTAGCATCTGATGTGGCTTTTATGTTTTTCTTGAGTATTTTTTCTCCAATTTTGGCAGTGTTGATAGCTGGAGGTGGGGGAATGGCAATTTATAACGGTATTTCTGCCAACATTAAAGGCTTAATTGATGTTTTCAGCAGTGCTATTGGTACTGCAACTAGCGTTGCTTTAATTCGCAGGAGTTAATACTAATTGCTGTAATAATTCAGCTAATATCAATTTACATTGAAGCTGCACAGAATAATTATTGAATTGACAATATTTTCAGCCCTCTAATTATATGCAACTTCACATTAGATTGGTATAACAGCTATTAGTAATCAGGAAATGGCTACGTTAACAGCTTAAACCTATAATGTAGATAGGTTGTGCATAAAATCAAAAGTTTACCTAATTCCACAATAGACATTTACAGACTGCCATTTATATTCGTTTTTTAAAACTCTTACTGACAACTGATTTCTGAATACTTACTAATGACTTGTTTTTTTTATCTCACTCAACTGCACACTTTTATATTGAACTGAGATAGCTATGCAAATCAAACGATTACAATCACCGCTACTACCGGAATCCAAAAATTTATTAGCTATTTGTTTCTTGTGTTTAACAGCATTCAATAGTATAATTTTATTATTGACATTGTTTACTGCTTTTAGAGTCAATAAAATCGCTGAACGCAAAACTACCTTTGCTCAGTTAGTAAATGGTGAAACCATATATATTTCAGAACAAGAACGCAATTGGCGCTATCCAGCAGTAATTCAAAAAGTTGTTAGTGATTGGACAACACTAACATTTAATTGGGATAATAAATTGGTAGGAACTGAAGAAACAGATCCAGGTTTTCAAGTGGGTAAAAAACGCATTCCTACTAATACTTGGTTTGCTTCTCTACTATTAGAACCAAAATTTGCTCAAGCTTCTTTACCAAAGATTGCTGAATTAGTTCCAACGAGTGTTTTTACAGATCAACTTCGCAGTACAACTATTATTTCCTATTTATCAGAACCAAGAGCAATTAGATTAGGAGAATGGGAAATAGATATGATTGCTACTCGTATTTTAGTTGACCGTTCTACTGGTAGAGATGAACGTATTCCTTTTAATCGAACATTTACCGTCCAAGCAGTAGAAATTCCCCGTTCTCCACTCGGACAAGACGCTTCTTTAATAGAACAGAAAATTTATGAAATGCGTTCTTCTGGGTTACAAATTACTAAAATGGTTGAGTTTAACCCTCAGCAACTTCGTTAATAAATAAGCAATCGGCTATCAGCTATCAGCAGTCAGCTAATAACAACAATAACAAATATTCATCTGAAGTTTTGTGTGAAATTAATCAAAATTAATTTACCTTTTGATAAATAAAAAATAAAAATCATGGACAATACGAATCAGAATCAAGAATTTAATTCTCACAACGGTAATTCTGCAAATTATTCCTTAGAATCTAACAATAATAACGGTCATCATCGTTTGACTCAAAACATTGTAGAAGAGGAAGAAAATATTAGTCCTGAAGAGGAACAAATATTGGCAGGGTATAACCCTAACGCAACTGGGCTTATTTCTCAAGAATACTGTTTGCAACAAGATGAAGAAAAAGCAATAGAGCGACCTTTAACAGAAAAACCAGGTGTCCGTCTCGTTTTTGTAGTTGGTTTAGTAGGAATGGTTATTGGTTCAGGTTCATTGCTTTGGTTTGGATTTTTACAACCTAAACCTCCCGTTAAACAAGCTGTGAAAACTAATAATTTATTACCAACTAGCGAACCTAATTTAGATGAATCTGCTGAACTAAAAAGTAGATTAGCTTTTCAAGACCAACAGCAACAACTTCAAGTAGAACCAGTTCCCACTACTTCACAAAAACCAGAACTAAAATCAGAACCAAAACCAACTCCATCAGTTAGGCCAGTACGTCAAACTGTTCCACCGCGCACCACTGCTGTTAGAGTTGCTGAACCTGCACCTGTAGTTAGAAGAAATCCTGTTCCCACTCCTTTTAATTCACCTATCAAATATACTCCTCCACCAACAAAACAATCAGTACAATCAGTAGAAAATCCTGAAAATATTGCTGATGTTTTACGAAAATGGAAGCAATTATCTAGTGTGGGAGAGTCACAAATTAGTAACTCAATTCAAGAAAAAACTACACCAACTAATCAAAATTCTAAAACCTTAAAACCAAGTACATCAATGCTTGAAGAAACTGAACTAAATACAGTTTTGATTGGTTCTAAAAATGTTGACAATCAAACTGATTTAACACCTGGTATGATGGGTATTCTCAACCGTACTCCTGTTGATTTAATCAATGTCAACTCAGAAAACAATAAAGATGTAGCATTGGGTACATCTGCTTCTGCTAAAGTGATCATGCCGATGATTTGGGATGAGGGTGGTAAAAATGCTAACGACCGCTTTGCTGTGGAGTTAACTAAACCTCTCAAAGCTACAGATGGCACGGTTGCGTTTCCTGCTGGTACTGTTGTGATTGCTAAAACTACATCTGTAAGTAAGAGTAATTTGGTTTCCGCTACTGCGATCGCTCTAGTTTATCCTAATTTCCAAGGTACAGTTAAACAAGAAACAATCCCAGCTAATACGCTATTAATTAGGGGCGAAAATAAGCGTCCATTACTTGCTCAAAAACTGTATGATGCAGGGTCAGATATTGCTAAACAAGATTTATTAGTGGGATTACTTAGTAGTTTGGGAAGAGTGGGTAATATAGTTAATCAACCTCGTACTCAATCTAGCACTGTTGTTTCTGGTGGTAGTTTTAATCAAAGTACGGTTACTACTAATGCTGACCCGCAGATATGGGCTGCTGCATTGGAGGGATTTTTTGATCCATTGAGCGATCGCCTATCGAGACGATCTGATCAAGCAGTGCAAGAATTATTGCAACGTCCTAATATTCAATTTCTACCTGAAGGTATGGAGGTTTCAGTTGTTGTTAATAATTTTTTGAAAGTTCAACAATGAAAATAATTTTATATAAAACACAATTGACAATTCCAAATCTAAAATAGATATGAAACTATTTGCTATAAAAATCATTGCCATTAGTGTATTATTGTGTGATGGAATAGTGCCTGTTGTCCAAGCACAAACTCCTGCTTATCGCTTGATTGAAAGGGATATAGCTGTTAACAATAAAATTCAAGTTAAAGTCACTCCTGGACGTGCTACACCTATCAGTTTTAGTCAAACTGACGAAACCATTTCTTACATTTTACTAGCAGATCCTTCACGACTGGTCTACACTACAGATGCAGATTTAAACAGTGGAAAAGCTACAACAATTTTTTTAAGAGTAATCAAAACTTTGAAGTTTCCCCAATCTACCTCTACTAATATTACTAATTTACTGGTGCAAACTGTAGATTCTCAAGGACAAAAGCGACTTTACAATTTTGATATTATTCCCCATCGAGGAAAACCTGATTATGTTGGTATTCAAATTGCAAATGCAATTCCTGGACAACAGAAGTTATTAATAGATAAAAATCGCACTGCTACAGTTGATGATATTGAAAATGGGCTAAAAATTGCTATTAATCGTGGTTATACTCAGAAAAATGATCCTGTTGTTCCTAAAGTGCGGCAGGTTTTAGCGTTGTTACGCACTAATAAAGTTACTATTTCTGAGGCTGTTAAATCTGTTGATTTACCACTGGCTGTAATTTTAGAGTTAGGGAAAATTGCAATTAATCAGCGTGATTGTAAATTGCTCACTCCAGTTATAACTAAATACCAACAGCAATCACAGTAGCACCACTATTAAAAGTGATATTACCCTTAACCTCAATAGCACCAAACAAAGTTGAATTACCATTGTAATTAAAATTCCTCATAGCCTGGAAAGTTCCCCGTGTATTCGCTGCCCCATTATAAGTAATATCACCACTAGAAATCACCTGCAAATTACTAGCAGCATCCGTTGTAGTCGTCGCCCCATTGAAAGTAATATTACCACTGTTATTCGCCATTAACGTTGAGCCAGCAAACCTCGCACCACCATTCATATTAATCGCACCAGAGGCAAACACAGACAAATCCCGTGCCTGTAAATTGGACAGATTGATATTACCATTATTGCTAACAAGCACAACATTATTAAAATTGTGTCCATTGCCATTAAAATTAATATCACCCTGTTCAACAATAATCACATAATTGCTAATCATTAGTCTTTAAAGGACAATAATAAACTTTATCTAGACTAGGAGTTACGCATTGACAAAAAAACTAATTCATGTAGATTAAGCACCATAAGCATTGGTAAGATTGTCCACAATGTAGTCGCGGACAACTAAAGTG
>RDXV01000184.1 GCA_004292695.1 Nostocales cyanobacterium
TCCAAAAATTTAGGGATGACAGATGACTCAAACTCTTGCCTATTGCCTATTGCCTCTTGCCTACCCTCACGAAAAGACTTTCTCAGCAAGCCCTAATTAACTTAATTATACAGATGTGAGTCTAGCGATTTACGTCATTATATGTGTGTGCTACAGGTATGCTGTGATTTAGTTCGTCCTATCTTCAGGAATTGTACGTCTAAATTCGTCAATTAAATCATCTAGTTCTTCTAATGCTTGATTAACGTCTACTCTCAAAGTTCCTAAATTTGGTTTTTCCAATAGACTCAGCAGGTACTCACGTTTACTCTGTACAGATGCAATTCTTTCTTTGATTGTTTGAATATCCATTGTTTTATTCCTATATTTCCCGGTCTTTACTAAACTTAACGCAAAATTGGTTCAAGCTGATATTTAAGCTGATACTTTAGAACAAATGTCCTATCTTTGGTCATAAATTGCCTAATAAAAGATAATAATAAAACTAAGATGTTAAGAAATGATAAATCATACAAATCATGCTGGGCAAAATTTCATTAGGAACACTCGGTTTAACTGTAGGTAGCACATTAACCATCATTGGCTTTGTCGCTTACGCTGCGGATAATGCTACTCTCAACTTAGTCGGTTTTTTTTATGGCTTTCCCCTATTATTAGGAGGGTTAGCACTCAAAGCTAATGAACTCAAGCCGATACCCTTTAGTCAAGAAACAATACCATCAGTATTAGCACTGAGAAAAGAACAAGCAACTGTTACCCAAAATAAAATTCGTAAAGACATTACTAGATTTTGTTACGGACAAGAGGCACATTTAGATCGTGCTTTAGAATACTTAGGTTTAAGTCCTAATGATAATGAAAGACCTGTTGTGACTGGTTTGAGGGAAACTGATGTGAATGGCGTTTATTGTTTAACTTTAGAATTTGACTCACCTTGTATACCTTTAGAGAAATGGTTAGACAAACACGAAAAAATGACAAAGTTTTTTGCTCCTAATGTAGAAGTAAAAATTACCCAACCTGACGAAGATAGAATAGAAGTAGACTTAATTAGACTTGTCTAAAAAATTCATCTGTGAATAGATAGTTGAACAGGTGACTGGGTTATTTATCCTTCTCCTTTTCTCCTGACTCCTGTACGGGCGAACGGCCGTTCGCCCCTCCTGACTCCTGCTTTCTTATTTTTCTAATCTCACCGCATACCACTGTAAATATTTACCTGGTTCAATATCTAATTCACAACCAGTATCAATTAAATATTTTGCTTGTTCTGTGACTGAAGAGAATTTTTTAATATCTTGTGGTAGATCATCAAAGGGAATTGTTTGTATAGTGTTTACCAGTTTTTCTAATAACTCTGCTGCTGTCAGAAACTGTTCTGGTTGGTTAGTTTCTAAAACCACAAAGTTATCCTCTTCATACATTAATGGATGTGGCATTTTTCCTGTTTAATTTATTTTATTAAGTAACCAAGCAAAATTAATTTAACATGGGGACTGGTGACTGGTGACTGGGGATAATATTAACTCTTGCCTTTTGCCTTTCCCTATTCCCTATTCCCTATTCCCTATTTTTAAGATGGATAAACTGGTAGTGTAAAGTGAAACCAAGAACCACCAGTGGGGTTTGAGTCTACCCAAATTTGACCATAGTGCGCTCTAATTATTCGCTGACATAAAGAAAGACCAATTCCATAACCATCTTTACCCTCATCCCGTTCTAAACGGTAATGATTTTCAAAGATGCGATCACGGTTTTCTGGTGGTATCCCAGGTCCATTATCCCCTATACTAAATTGTACTTTTTGAGTAGTTCTGTGTAAAGCTGATAGACTAATTACACCACCATTGGGTGTGTATTTAATGGCATTATCCAATAAGTTAATTAAAACTTGGCGAATACGTTCAGGATCAGCATAAACCAAGGGTAAATCATTCGGTATATCCGTTTCGATTTTTTGAGATTTAGCTATGCAGCGATCGCGTAGTTCTGCTAATACTTCTAAACTAAGTTTATTTAATTCTAGTTTTTGAGGTACGATTGGCAAATTAGTATCGTTACCACGACCAACTTGTAACAGATCCGCAACCATTCTATCAATTATTTTGGTTTGAGCGCGTGCCTGTTTTAATAAATGTTCAGCCATTTTAGGCTTTAGAATTTCAAACTTCCCATTTTCTACATCAAAGTTATTTTGCAGCGTTTCTATGGCGATCGCCGCAGCAGTTAAAGGATTACGCAGATCATGAGCTAACATAGCTATTACCCGATCCTTAAACTGTAATTGTTCTTTGAGTTTCTCTTTTTCTTGCTTCAAATCAAAAATTTCATCAGCAAGTTTAATTAATTCCGCAGAAACAGCAACAGAATGAATGGTTGAATCTGGGCGCACTACATACTCATCTTGATCAGAAATATCTTTCAAGTTTTCTTGTAAATTTAAGAATGCTTCTGTAGCTGCTTGCCAACGCGGCCACCAGCTTTTAAGTTGAGCAATAATATTACTTCCAGCCAAAGTTTGTTGAGGTTCTGGATGGATTTTTACCAAAGCAGGCGTTGCTACTAATTTGAAATGTTCTGCTAAATAAGGTTGTTGACCTACATCAATAATTTGCAGTTCAAAACTATATTCAGCGGACAATCCTTGTAAGTAAGCACGTATTTGCTGTACTTGTTGGCGGGACTGTGGCCGTCCATCAACAAACAATAACAGCTGGAGTGGGGCCTCAGAATTGATAGGCTGATCCGGGGAAACTTGCATGTAATCTTGTTTCAGCACTGGTAACAACCTGGCGACACTTTACAGAAAGTACAATAAACTGACGGTAGTCGGTGGTCGTTGATATCTTCTAATTTAATATCTATTTCAGATTTTGCATACACCCTTATAAATATCCCACAGCTGATAACTAATCCTAAGATTTCCCATCATATTCACAAAACAGCCTCAAAATTATCTCCTGGCAACATTCAGTTTATTCACTTTTTGAGACGACAGGAAGATACTAGATAGTTTTGATTATGGCATTTATGCCCAATCACAACACATCTATGTTTAGTTTTTGCAACTGCCTGACAAGGGCTTTGGTGAGTGTTATTTTTTCAGCGTACCGTCGTCAGCCGAATGATTTTTGAAACTCACTTTAGCCTTGTTGATGAGCTTTCTTTTTGTTGCCGATACAAAAAGCCTAGACTGTGCTAACAAGAGCCGGCTTTATCATCTTGCTTCACCCTAGAAGTATCGGTAATATCGGTCTACAGGTGTTAACATTGAGTGTTTTTCAGCCTACAAATGGTATATTTTGACTGAGTTATCACCTAAAACGTCATATCAAGCATAACATCTTTTGTCTGCCTACAGGCACGTCAAGGTTTAAAAGTCTCAAGTTTTTCTATTTAGACCGTTAACCTGTGAGTTAGATGTGAAGATATCTTTACTTTATATTAACATTGGCAGCCGCAAAATAATCATATCTTGGTGTCTGCATATTTTGAGTGTAGCAATCTTGATTCCCGCTACACTTGTATGTTAGCGGTGAATCAGAAATGCTAAGGTGGGAGTTGAAAGTTTATCTATTGATCATCTTTTTGTGCTGCTGTTTAAATCGCCAGTTTCATTTCTCTGTATCGCTGTTGTCATTTCCACATTAACAGCTTGTGCTAACGGACCAGGGTCAAACAATTTGGAACAGTCCGTAGCAGCCGATCCAAGACTACAAAATAACCCTGCGGTTTTAGGAGACACTAACAGTCAAGTAAAACCAACTTCATCCTCAGTATCGTTACCTGCTGACTTTCCTGACAGCATTCCCAAATACCCAAACGCCCAATTAATAGAAATTCCTACAGCTAACACTGCGGGTAATAACTCAGAAAAACAAACTGTAACCCGTTGGCAAAGTTCTGATCCTAGCAATGTAATTGCTAACTTTTATCGTAGTCAATTTAACAATAATAACTGGCAAATTTTACAACAACCACAAGATGATACAGAAGGTACATTTACAGTCAAAAGCAAAAATTTATTATTAAAAGTAACAATCAAACCCACATCTGTTACGGATACAGCATCAAATCAACCTCAAAATTCAACAGAATTATTAATTGAATATACACCTAGTAATACTAATAAAATTGGTGCGGAAACTGTTACAAATTCCGGTAAATCTTCACCAAATAGTAATACCCAAGTGAGTGGACCAATATTACCAGATGATCAAATTACTAATTCAGAAACTAACCAAGCTAACACCACTAAAGAAACACTAGAACCTACAGAGTTTATTGATTTAAACCAAGCACCACCGGAATGGCGTAAACAAATCGAGGAGTTAGGAAAATTAGGGGTGTTATCATTAGCTAAAAAGCCAAATTCTAGTGATGTTTCTAATAATCAAAAACAACTATTTGAGCCTGATAAAATCATTACCCGCCGAGAATATGCACGTTGGTTAGTGGCTGCAAATAATGTGATGTACGCTAATAATCCAGCTAAAAAAATTAGGTTAGCATCCACTAAAACCCAACCAATTTTTAAAGATGTTTTACCCCAAGATCCTGATTTTCCTGCTATACAAGGTTTAGCAGAAACTGGATTAATTCCTAGTAGTCTGTCAGGTGATGCTACAGCGGTTTTATTTCGCCCTGATGCACCTTTAACTAGGGAAAATCTATTGATGTGGAAAGTACCGTTAGATACTCGTCAAGGTTTACCAAATGCTAATTTAGAAGCTGTCAAACAAACTTGGGGTTTTCAAGATACTGAGAAAATTGATCCAAAGGCATTGAGAGCAATATTAGCTGATTTTCAAAATGCTGATAAATCAAACATTAGAAGGGTATTTGGGTATACTACCTTATTTCAACCGAAAAAAGCTGTTACTCGTGCTGAAGCAGCGGCGGCATTATCATATTTTGGTCTTCAAAGTGAGGGGATGTCAACCACTGAGGCTTTGAAGTTACAAGGTAAATGATATGGGGAAAGCGGGAAAAGAGGAGACTGGAGGGAATTTAAACTGTATATTTTGGATCTGACAAATTTAGATCATCCGGGGATAAAAGATAGCTAAAACTATTCCCTATTCCCTATTCCCTATTCCCTATTTAGTAATTAATAGTGCCATCCGGCATGACTGTTTCATACAAATTAGCACCCATTAAATTAGCTGTACTAATTTCTGCTCTGATTAGATTTGCTTGACTTAAATTTGCACCCATGAGATTTGTTTTCGCTAGATATGCTTCTACTAAATCAGCTTCAGTGAGATTTGCACCACGCAGATTAACCCGACTTAAATCGGCTCTGTTAAGTCTGACAGAAACTAAATTAGCTTGAATCATGTTAGCTTTATTTAACTTAGCATCTGCTAATAAAGCACCTTGTAAATTAGCGTTTGTCATGTCTGATTCAGTGAGAATTGTTCTTTCTAATCTGGAATTCATCAAATTAGCTGCTTTTAAATTTGCACCTGCTAAGTTACTGTCTGTGAGAGAGGCGTTAGATACAATAGCTTCACTAAGATTTGCACCACTGAGATCAGTACCGCGCAGAGTAGACTCACTTAAATTAGCACCACTTAAATTAACTCTTGCTAAATCAGCACCTGTTAAATTAGCACCTCGTAAGTCAGCTTTATGTAAATTAGTACCTCTTAAAATAGCAGTGTAAACTCTCCTTTCTTCGCGGAGGTTAGCACCACGTAAACACGCACCTGTTAAGTTAGCACCACTGAGATTAGCACCTCGTAAATCAGCATTCATTAAATTAGCGTCTATTAGATTAGCAAGGGTTAAATTAGCACCACGCAAATCTGCACCTTCTAAACTTGCACCATGTAAATCCGCGTCATGCAAGTTAGCACTGATCAATTTAGCTTGATTCAAATTAGCTCCACTCAGGTTTGTAGAAGTGAGGTTAGCTTTATTTAAAACAGCACGACTAAGATAGGTAAAAATAAGAATGGAATCCCGTAAATTTGCCCTATTTAAGTTGATGCCAATTAAGTCTGCACCATATAAATTGACTCCGTTAAGTTGAGCAGAAATAAAATTCATTTCTCCGTTAGCATATTTGGTAAGAAGTTCGTTAGCATCCATACTTTTAGCTGGTAGTTAAGGTAATTAATATTTATTTTTCTGGCTAAAACTATTATTTTTCTGAATAACTGTTATTATTTGGGAATAACAATTATTGATTATTGTCGGGCTTAAACATATATTTTTGTGGTGGTTCTACGAATTGGCAGGTGTTATCTTGATCATCGTATTCAAAATCATCAATATCTGTGGGTGCTGTTTGATAATCAGAGTTGATTAATACTTGATTACCATTGGGAAAATACTGATTATTCTCTGAATATGGATCACAGACGATATTACCATAGAGGTTTCGCATAAATTGAAGAATTGCGCCTACTGATTGAATGTTTTCATCTTGATCTCCCAAAGATATAATACTGTTGTTGAGTTTGAACTCCAGTTCTTCAAAGGATGCACAGGTATCAAATAGCTTTCTTAATAAAGTATCAAATTCTTCCTGTTTGAGTTTAAACCAGTCATCACCTTGAAAGTCAAATTTATTGTTTAAAGCAGAAAATAAAACCATTTTGGCTCGCAGTGGATTGGTATATTTCATAATATTCTGCCGCAAATCAAACGGGTTATATTCATATTTGATTTGATGGTTTTTTAATTCTTCTACTAAACTGGGTGATATGTCTGATGGCTGGGAAGAACCTGTGATGTATGTTGATTCTTCAGGATCTAAATAAGTTATGGTGTCTGTATCTTCTTCTTTTGTATATAGTCTTACTAATTCCTCTAAAATAATATTCGCTACTACAGTATATTCCTCTGGTTTATTCAGTGTGTTTACAATTTGTAATAAGGTGTAATTTAAGTGTTCTATGGTTGGATAATTGTTATATAAATCTAGCAGTAATTCTGAAGATTTGAACTGATTCAGTATTTTGATGTCGTTCTGCCAGGTATTTTTGGAAGCACAAAATATCAGTTTTTTGATTCTTCTAGAGTTGGCGTGACTGTCTAGTTTGTAAGCTATTTCATAAATGATAGACTGATTAATCATAATTATTGCCTCACAGTAGGTATCGAAATAAATTATAGCTGTACTAGGACTCTAGTAGTTAGCAAATGTTTTTTAGTCACTTTAGTCTTAGCGATGTGACTTGATTAGAGTTATTAATAAAATTATTAATACATATTAAGTTGCATTAATCAAGTTTAGTTGAAAATATTTACGTAAATTAACTTAGGCTGATAGTCAATGATGAAACTGGAATCTGTAGTTAATAGTTAAAGTATTATCTCCGGCACTTACACAGGGTTTATATAACAATAGGCACTATAAACACAGAGAGATGAAATTCAGAAGATTTAGAAAAAATTTATACTTTAATTTGTTCAGTGAGTACATATTGCTTATTTCGGGATTTACATGATATATTTGTACTACTCATGTAGAATCAAATGCTCTTTTCAGTCAGGCATAACTACCGAACAACCATAAAAGCCATTTATAAAAATTGTGGTGGTTTCTTGTAGTTACTGCTTGACTTTTGCTATAAACCACTGGGATTTGATATTTTTAACTAGGAGCATTAGTCACAATCATTTTTCCAATTGGTATCATGGTATTCAATGGGGAAAATTAATAATTTGATTTAGAAGGAAAAATTATGAACAGTTGTATTTTAATGGCAGAGATTTATGATGCGCCCCAACTACGTCATACACCGGATGGTTTGGAAGTAACAGAAATGATTGTTCATGTTTCTGGGATGAGGCCAGATGATCCTACTCATCCGTTGAAGGTAGTATCTTGGGGGAATTTAGCCAAAGAAGTTCATCAAAATTATCACCCTGGCGATCGCGTCATCATTGAAGGAAGATTAGGAATGAACACCGTTGATCGTCCTGAAGGTTTCAAAGAAAAACGCGCTGAGTTGACAATACAAAAAATTCATGTTGTGAGCAAGGGTTTACAAGCAGGTACACCTGTAATGGCCACCGTACCCCCAGTAGCACAGCACCCCCCAGAGACATATCAACCAGCGCCAATACCCACAACAGCAACAGCAGCAGCACCTCAAGCTGTCACTCCCGAACCAGTGTATCAACCGGCAAACTTTCAACCAGCAAACTTTCAACCACCATCCTATCAACCGATGACAGAACCAGAACCCGATCCAGACGACATCCCATTTTAATCAGGAATAGGGAATAGGGAATAGGGAATAGGGAATAGGGAACAATTAACTAACTGTCACCTGTCACCTGTCAACTGTCAACTGTCAACTGTCACCTGTCACCTGTCAACTGTCAACTGTCAACTGTCAACTGTCAACTGTCACCTGTCAACTGTCACCTGTCAACTGTCACCTGTCAACTGTCAACTGTCAACTGTCAACTGTCAACTGTCAACTGTCAACTGTCAACTGTCACCTGTCACCTGTCACCTGTCACCTGTCAACTGTCAACTGTCACCTATTCTCCGCTTGCTTCTCCCCATTCACGGATAGCGGGGAATACTGAAGAATAATCATCTTCGGGGTAGGACATTTTCATGGCTGAGTGTAAAATGTTTTTTACACCTTCGATGCTACTGAGATTTAAACCCAGAGATTTAGCTTCAGAGATAAATAAATCTATTTCTTTGATCAGTTGTCTGGTGGGTAAGTTGGCTTTGGTGTAGTTGCCCTCTAACATCCGCTTCAGGTTTTGATCAAAAATGGGGGCATAAAGTTTACTGTCCCGGAGGACACGCATAAATAAGTCTACGTCAATTCCCTGTAACTGCACAAAAGCTAGACTCAATGCAAAGTTAGTTGTTAGGGAAGCGATGAGTTGATTGAGTGCTAAAGTTAGAGATGCTGCTGATCCCACAGGACCGATATAAACAGGATCGGGTCCAAAATTTTGCAGTAATTTGAGATGGCGTTGGTATTGTTCTTGCTCACCGCCAACCATAACAATTAATTGACCAGCTTCCGCTTCTGGGGTACTACCGAGTACAGGAGCTTCAATGTATTCACCACCAGCTGCAACTACCGCATTTCTAATTTCCTGGCTTTCTTGGGGTGTGGTTGTTCCCATTTGAATGATGCTGCGTCCTGATAAGGTATGCCAAGAGGTATCAGTCAGTAGGACGTGATAAATAGCTGCGGCGTTGGAGAGCATGAGAATGATACAGTCAGCGCTACGGATAGCTTCACGGGGTTTTTTGGCAATTTCCGCCCCTGCTGCTTGTAGCGGTGCTAGTTTTTCTGGGGTGCGGTTGTAGGCTATTAGTTCTACATTGGCGGCTAATAACCGTTGAGCCATCGGTAGTCCCATCAGTCCAGTTCCCAGAAATGCAACCTTCATGTTTCACTTTCCTTTGGTAAATTGTAAAAGAAGGGAATAGGGAATAGGGAATAGGGAACAGGGAACAGGGAACAGGGAACAGGTAAAGAATTTTCTCCCCATCTCCCCATCTCCCCATCTCCCCAATTAGCCGCCGGCGGCGAAAGTTGCCATAATGACAACTGAGAGTAGGATACCGGGGCTAAGTAGGGTTACTAATAAAATCAGTTCATGAGCAGTCATAGTTTTTTCTTTCCCAAGGTTTTTAACTTTCAAGTAATCACTGTTATCCTAGTCCAATAAATATAGATATCAGGATTCACCAAATATAGTTTTAATATCTGGAGTCAAGAGTCAGGAAGGAAGAAGTAATAGTTTAGGGAATAGGGAATAGGGAATAGGGAATAGGGAATAGGGAATAGGGAATAGGGAATAGATGAACTCTTTACTGTCACCTGTCACCTGTCACCTGTCACC
>RDXV01000305.1 GCA_004292695.1 Nostocales cyanobacterium
CTAAACGGACGCAGAGACAGAGTAAGTCTACTATACGGTAGCATCAGTCGGTGAAGCGTCAAGAATCACCGCGCCTTTAGGTCGGTGAGTATGTCAATTCTCTCTATTGGCAAAATTTTTAGATAAATGTTGAGAGATGTTGCGAGGACAGTACAACAGTGAATTTTTACGAGGATTTCCCTTTAAAATTAGTGAACTACTAACTAAAAACTTCTCGACAAAAGTTATCAGCGACAATAAGCTAAATTTCTTGTTTTAACTTTAACAAGCACAATAGGGCTTAATAGAGAAATTTTATAAGTAGTGATAACGACAAGTAACAGTCTGTTAGGGATAATAGTGTATAGTTGCAACTATTTTAACTTTAACATCCCAGAATTTTTGCCCTTTGAGGGTAAAGAATATGTCAAGCAACCAGCTTCTGTTTAAGGGGGTAAGATGAGTCGTTCAATTATTCTTGGTATTGTTGGTGATAGCGCTGCTGGAAAAACCACCCTCACTAAGGGTATTGCTCAGGTACTTGGTCCTGAAAATGTTACACTCATCTGTACCGATGATTACCACCGTTATGATCGTCAGCAACGGGCAGAAAAAGGAATTACAGCACTGCATCCCGACTGTAATTACTTAGATATTATGCAGCAACACTTGTCACTGCTGCGGACAGGGCAATCAATTCTTAAACCAGTATACAGCCACTCAACGGGTAAATTTGAAGCTCCTGTGTACATCCAGCCGAAAAAGTTTGTAATAATTGAAGGTTTATTAGGTTATTCTACCCGTGTAGCCCGTGAAGCCTATGATGTAAAAGTTTACCTCGCCCCACCGGAATCTTTACGGGCAACGTGGAAAGTAAAACGGGACACTCAAAAACGGGGTTATACTGAAGAACAAGTATTAGCAGAATTACACAAGCGTGAACCAGACTCAGAACAGTATATTCGTCCTCAACGTCAATGGTCTGATATTGTAGTTAGCTTTTATCCTCCTCAAGAAGATGAGAAAGAAAGCAGTGGACATTTGAACGTGAGGTTAGTATTACGGCCAACAATTCCCCACCCAGATTTTACACAGATTATTGCAGATAACAGTAATTCTGATTCAGCTATTCGTTTAGGTTTAGGTAGAGATATGGGTAAACCAGTGGATGTGTTGGAAGTGGATGGCCACGCTACCTTAGAACAGGTAAATAATATCGAGCATATTATGTGTAATGATATGCCCTATTTAAAGAATGTGTGCGATCGAGAAATTAACCCTGAACTGGGTAAAATTGCTGGTACAACTGGGGAAACTCTGCAAAGCTACCCTTTGGCGTTGACACAGTTGATTATTACCTATCATATGTTGAAAGCTACGCAGATGCACCAGTAGATTTATTGGGAATTTAGAATTTAGAATGAAGAATTGAGAATTGAGAATGGGGTATGGGAAATTAATTGGTAAAAATCTTTTCTTCCCCTGTTCCCTATTCCCTGTTCCCTATTCCCTATTCCCTATTCCCTATTCCCTATTCCCTATTCCCTTCTTCCACTGATAACTGATATGGGAATTTAGAATTTAGAATTTAGA
>RDXV01000185.1 GCA_004292695.1 Nostocales cyanobacterium
TACTTCCCTAACTATAGGTGAAAATAAATAGGCTAACCGTAAAAAATCAATTGTATGTATTAATTCTAGAGGTGTTTTTGCTAATAAACCCATTACCCAATGGGGTAATTTTTTGGTAAAAATCGGTGCATTCATGACTACTAACCGCCCAATTAATTGCGGATTTTTGGCAGCTAAAGCTAGAGAAACTAAAGCACCTAAAGATTCAGCGACAATTACAGGAGGTTGATCACATAAACCATGAATTATTCTTTCTAATTCGATAATTTGATGACCATTTTCTTCTCTTCTCAATATTGGTTTATCTGAAAAACCATAACCTTTAGCATCAAAACAAATCACCCGAAAATGTTGAGATAAGGGCTTAATGCTATATCGCCAATTATAACTCCAACTGCCTAAACCATGTAATAAAATTAACGGTTTTCCTGTACCTTTTTCACCGTAAGCAATTTGTACGGGATAACCATTAGCATCACTAATAGTTAGAGTTTGTCTACCTTTGGGAAATGTAACTTGCCACCAATCTTTCATATTAAGGGAATAGGGAATAGGGAATAGGGAATGGGGAATGGGGAATAGGGAATAGGGAATAGGGAATGGGGAATGGGGAATAGGGAATAGGGAATAGGGAATAGGGAATAGGGAATAGGGAACAGTAAAGAGCTTTAACTGATAAATGATTAACCAAATAATGTTTTCCAGACTGTGCCGATCACAATTACTGGTAATGAGATTAAAACTATAGCTAGTAAGATTAATCCTGCAAACAATAACAAAATAAAACCTTGATCAGCTTTCTTTTTTTCCCCTGGAGTCTGCAAATATTCTTCTAACATTTTCATGTTATATTTATTTGCTGTCCATGCCACATCAAAGATATCTCCTAACATGGGAATAGCACCAACTAAACCATCAATAATAATATTGACAATCATTCTACCAATGGTAGATTTAGAAACTCCTAACCTGGCAGATTCAATGATGATGTAAATGGAAAACATCAAACCTAAAACATCACCACCTACAGGTAATAAACCCATCAGAGGATCTAAACCAATACCTACTTCTGTACCTGGAATGGTAATAGCATTGTCTAACAGTCTACTGATTTGGCGTAGACGTTTTAATGTTGGTGCGTAACCTTCTAATTCAATGGTAAGTTTATCAGGAGAATTGGACATTTTGATTTAGTTTTATTTGTTATTTTCCGCCTAATTTTTGTTCAGTTGATAGGTCTAATTTCCTAGTCGTTAATTTAGATTTCATTGCCTCACCTACAGTTACATTTAACTGATTACCAACTAACAACACAAAGGCACTCATCCATAACCACAACATTAATACTATGAAAGTTCCCACAGTGCCGTAAACTTTATTATAATTTCCAAAGTTACTAACATAAAGACGAAATGCAGCAGATACTAACGCCCAAAAGATAGCCGCTAAAATTGCACCTGGTACTAATGGGGTGTCTGGTTTCCATACACTTGTACCGTAGCGATAAATAAAGCTAAAAGTTGCAGCAACAATACCTAAAGCTAATGGCCATAATAGCAGTTGCCAAAGATGTAGTAAAAACTCAAAATAAGGACTACCTTTGACTATCATACCCACAAGTAAATCACTGATAAATACTAGAAAAGAAGCCAGCATTAATAGTAAAATTGTCCCTATTGTTAAACCTAAAGAAACGAGTTTTGCTTTCCAAAATGGACGGGCATTTTCTGGGGGAATTTGTTCTATTTGATCAAAGGTTGTCATAGCGGTATTCACTGCGCCAGATGCTGTCCATAAAGCAATGATAAAACTAAAAGAAAATAATCCAGAGTTTTTAGAGTTAGCTATTTCTTTTGTGGCAAATTCTTGAATTAAAACCCATGCTTCTTGGGGAACAACTTGACTTAGTTGTAATGCTAGTTGAATAAATGTATCACGTAATGAATCTGCAAATAGACCAATTGCTGTAAAGAATGCTAGGATAGCGGGAAATAAGGATAACATAGCATTGAAAGCTATTTCCGAGGCTAGTCCTAACAGTCTTCTTTCAATTGTCCGCGCAAAAGTTTTTTTCAGTGTCCGCCAATTTAAGTGGCGAAAAAATCTGATAAAGTTTGATTTTAACATATTGAAAAATGGTTAGTTAGAAATGCCCGTGATAACTTTTATAGTCATTATACTATTAGTTTTAACTTTGCATTTCCTTGATTCTCTATCCCGATTTGGATGTTAATTCTATTTTCGGCTATTTGCCACTTTGATTTTAGATATTCGACAATGATTTGAGAACGCTGTGGTAAAATTTTTTGGGAATTTGTTAATTTTTGGTTAATTGTTACTTCTAAACTTAAATTTGGCTGTCTTTGCAAAGTTTGACCAATACGATCTAATATTTGTGTATCAGTTACAGTTAATGTTGCTTTATTGTTGGCAAAATTTATAAATCCTGCATTTGCATCTATTCTTTGCATAGAAACTTTTGCTGATTGATAATCTAGTTTTGCTCTAATATTATCCGCTATGATAATTTGTGCATCTTTGCTAATTTCTCTATCACTCAGATATATTAATCTAATTTTTAATGGTTCAATGGGACTGGTAATGATTTCATAATCAAGTAATTTGGCTGGTTCAGGTAATACCAAGCTACCCAGAGAAGTTTGTATTTCTTGTAAAAAGTTGGCTTGTAGTTGTGCAATGGTAATTGCTGTTTCTGCTGTTTTTTCTTCAGCAATTTTTCGTAAAAGTTCATTAGATGCTGTGGGAATTTCAACCAGTTTTAATCCTAATAATTCTGGAACTTTATTTAGACGATTTGCTAAAAGTTGAATATATTGCTGTTGTTCTTCTGGTGTATATTGTTTACTGCTAAATACTTGAAGTTGAATCAGGAGTTTATTATTTTGTCCATAGGTGGTAGAGATATTACTAATATAGGAACGAGGATCACCATTAGAAAAGTTGGCAAAGTTTGTTTGCCATATTTCTGTTGCTGCTCCCCGAATTTTATTTTCTTGTTGTTGTAAGGTAATTTCTTTTCTCAGTTGAATTAATGATTGATTTAAAGGAAAACTGATCATGCCAATGGTGCTAAAAATTAATAAAAATCTTCCTGGTAATCCTCCAACTTTTTTTAATCTATTGTAGGCAGGTAATTTTTCTAAAAAGTGCTGCATTAGCAAACTTTCTGGATCATTTTCTCGCCATTCTTTGACTTTTTCTCGGACTTGGTTATTATCAATATTTAAGGCTAAAAATACTAACATAGCGGTAAAAGTGATTGCTACTAAGTTGGTAAAAAATAGCAATCCTCCACCACTAGCTACCTGTAAACCTTTGAGGAAATCTGAACTAATTGCAATGCCAATTCCATAACCAACTACACATAATGGTGGCATTAATGCAACTGCAATAGCTACTCCAGGAATGGATGTTGCTACTCCTGTTGGTTCTTTACAAATTGCTACTGAACCTACAGCACCAGAAAATAAAGCTACTACTAAATCTAAAATATTGGGGCGAATTCTGGCAGCTATTTCTGCTGTCATTTCTTTAAATGGTAATAATGAAACTAAGAGAACAGCAAAGGAAATGGCAACTATACAACTAACAATTAGGTTAATTAGCGCTCGCATGGCTAAAATTACATCACCTGCGGCTAATGCTAGTCCATTGGCTAATATACCACCCATTAATGGTGATATTAACATTGCACCAATGATTACTGCCGGACTGTTGAGAACTAACCCCAAGGTAGCTATACCCGCTGCAAACAAAACTTGAATCCAATAACTAACATCTTGCAGAGTAACGGCTTTGCATATATCCAGATATATTTGTTCTTTACGGGTTTGACTAATTCCCAGATTATCTGCAAATTTATCTCTAAACATATAGGATTATGGGTAAAATTTTACTGTCACTGTCAATATACAGGAGAGGACAGGGAAGGGCGAACAGTTTTTTGGTACTTTTATTAAATCTAACTGATACAAGAACTTTTTATGACTCAAGATTTAACACAAAAATGGTTAGCTGAAATTCAGGCTTTGAAACAACAAATGGCCGAGTTGCAAAAACAACGGGATCAGGCTTGGGAAAGTTCGCAAAAATGGCGACAATTATACAATACTGAATCAGAACAACGTCGCGCTGATGCTAAGTTACATCAACAGGCGATCGCCTCTTTGCAAGCGGAAATCCAAAAGTTACAAGGTATCAATTCTGAAAATATCAATGATTCTGAAAATATATCACCTGATCACAAATTCACAACATCTTTATCTTTGGCAGAATTACAAGCTCAATTGTTTACTGTAATGCAAGAACGCGATCGCTTAATACAAGCCTTAAAAACAGAACAGGAAAACCATGAACAAACCCGAAATAACCTCACCACAGCTTTAGGTGATGCTATTGACAGTTTAACTAAGTTAAAATCAGGAAATCAGTAATCAGTTGAAGAAGAGAATAGGGAATAGGGAATAGGGAAGAATTAACCAACTGTCACCTGTCCTTATTCTGGTTGTTTGGGTAGCTGATATAGATGGCTTAAATTTTGTAGTAATATGTATTAAAAGAATGGAATTATATTTATGGTTCAAACTACTAAAGCACCAATCAATTATTTTTCCTTTGAAGATTACTATGCCTATGATGATGGCACTGGAAATCGCTATGAATTAGTAGATGGAGAGTTAGTTTTAATGCCACCAGAATCAATTTTTAACTCCGATATATCAAGACGACTTTTATTTGCACTTTCTAAATCCGTTCCTCTTGATCTGTTAGCATACAAAGAAATTATGCTTGAGGTAAGTGGACGTAGAGCTAAAGTCAGAATCCCTGATTTATTAATCTTAGGTGAAGAATGTCGTGCAGCTTTAGAGGCCACGAACAGAGGAACAATTACCCATGAAATGCCACCGCCATTAATAGCTATAGAGGTGGTGTCACCTGGTACTGAAAATGAAGTTAGAGACTATCGTTTCAAGCGTTCTGAGTATGCAGCTAGAGGAATTTCTGAATATTGGATTGTTGATCCTGTACAGAAAAAAATTACTGTTTTATCTTTAGTAGAAGGTTTTTATGAAGAATTTATCTATACGGGTGATGAATTAATTAAAAGCGAAATATTTCCAGAAATTCAGATTAAGGTAAGTGAGATTCTGGGTTAATAGATAGGAATTAAAAATATTATAGTTGGGCGATCGCATCAGTTGGACACAAACTGCAATCACAGTTTTATTGTCTATTGTTATAGTTAAATGCTATGGATAGTTTAACAAAGTTAAAGTCAGGAAATCAGTTATCAGTTGAATTCTGACTCCTGACTTCTGACTCCTGACTCCTGACTTCTGACTCCTGACTCCTGACTCCTGCTTTTAAAATCCCATCACTTCAGCTACCGCTTTCAACTCTGCGGGAATGCCTTGTTTAAACTGAGCATGACTGTGTTTAATAGCAGTATCAGGATCTTTTAAACCATTACCAGTTAAAACACAAACTATTGTCGCTCCGGTAGGTACTTGATCTTTTACTTTCAATAACCCAGCTACAGAAGCAGCACTAGCAGGTTCACAGAAAATACCTTCAGAGGAAGCTAACAAGCGGTAAGCGTCGAGAATTTCTTCATCTGTGACAGCATTAAAACTACCCATACTCGCAGTTTGGGCGGCGATCGCCTTATCCCAACTTGCGGGGTTTCCTATTCTAATCGCTGTCGCTATGGTTTCCGGGTTTTTCACTGGTTGACCATTTACCAAAGGTGCAGAACCAGCGGCCTGAAAACCCATCATTTTTGGTAAGCGATCACACTTACCCGCTTGGTGATATTGACAAAAACCCATCCAATAGGCGGTGATATTCCCTGCATTTCCCACCGGAATACACAACCAGTCAGGGGCATTACCCAAAGCATCTACAACTTCAAAAGCACCGGTTTTCTGACCTTCTAAACGGTAGGGGTTGACAGAGTTCACCAAAGTAATGGGGTAATGATCCGCCATTTCCCGAACAATTTCCAAAGCCCGGTCAAAATTACCCTTAATTGCTAATACCTCAGCCCCATAGAGTAAAGCCTGTGCCAACTTACCCAAAGCCACATAACCATCAGGAATTAACACATAAGGGCGCATTCCTCCCCGACGAGCATAGGCAGCAGCAGCAGCGGAAGTGTTACCTGTACTGGCACAAATTACCGCCTCAGCCCCCGCTTCCTTCGCCTTGGTAATGGCCATGGTCATACCCCGATCCTTGAAGCTACCGGTGGGGTTTAAACCGTCATATTTAACAAATACCTTGACCTGTTTACCAATACGTTCAGCGACCGCCGGCACTGGTATCAAAGGGGTGTTACCTTCCAACAGTGTCACTACTGGGGTACTTTCACTCACAGGCAAGTATTCACGGTAGGCTTCTATTAGCCCCGGCCAAGGTTGGCGTTGGGATGTAGGAACAGACAAGCTCAAAGTCACAGGCTTATTAACTTCTTAACTAGAGATAGGTAATGGAAAAATTGGATCTTTTGTATTTGATCTTTTCGTAATGATTCAGGGAACAGGGAACGGGAAACAGGGAACAGGGAAGATCAAGGAAAAATGTTCTTTATCCTTCATTTTGAACCACCGATAGCAAAGCGTGGCGGAATCATACTCCTGAACTCCTAAATTCTTACAGTTCTGCTACCAACAAACATTTTGACTCCTGACTCCTGACTCCTGAATTCTTACTTTTTTTCTATAGTGTCAATTACTTTATCATGCTAAGGGCAATGTATCTCAGGAACACATTCCGATATATCGCAGTCTCTTATAGCAAAAAGGTCAAACCATCAGAGTATATGATAATAATTTACACAATGTTTTAATAAAGCTTAACATGAAAATATTATAATATCTCCAATGGTGTGAGCTAAATTAGCAAATGAGTATAACTATGTCCAGTTTGTCATCCAGTGTTGCCAGTTGTGAATCTCATAGTGAATTAGTCAAAAAGCTGACCAAGGCTTATTATCAAGACGCACAGCAAGAAAAATTTATCGGTTTGCAAGCAGAGGTAGATTCCCTTCTGGAACAGTTACAGAATCTCAAAAGCCAGAAAACAGCATCATCTAACCACGAAGAATAGACCATAAACGTTAAGTTTTGGTTATTCCAGGCGCTGATTAGTTTTTGACCAGCGCCTAATACTATATCTATCTTTATTTTCCACTAACAACGCTATTGATTGATCGCTGTTGAGTTTGGCGATCGCCGTTAATGCCTGTTGAGTATCACGGTTAAAATCATTATAAATCACTTCTCCCGTTCCAGAGATAATAATAGTCCGGGGCGGTTTTTTGGTTTTTGCGGTGTTTACTATCTGCACAGAGTTGGTTAAAGAGGCGATCGCCTCCTGGGAAATTGTGAACACTAAATCAGAATTACCATCTCCAGTCATATCAATCATCTGTACAGGCCAATTTTTCACCTTTGCAAACATTTTTTCAAGGGTTGAAGACTGTCCTTGATCAATATCCCCAGACTGTTGTAAAGAATTCCAAATCTTTGGTAAAGCAACTTGTACCGCATCCGGGTTAACCATTGCTAATGCTTCAATACTAATCGGAGATGGTTGCACCCACTCTAACGCAGCAGTAGTAAAAGCTAAGGGTGGATGGGGAAGATCACCGTCTTGGTTTTCCTCTATGCGATCACCAGCTACTAAAAGTTTTAATTCTCCATTACGAAGCTGTACAGCTTTAATAGTCGCTGTTGTTACTTGTTGTTCACCGTTGGGTAGCCATACCGCTATTTGCATACTACCATCACTAGCCAACCCTAAAGTCTTGATCCAAAACAAGCTAGTTTGAATTTTCGGTAATTTTAGATCAGTAAATGGGTAAATTAACCAACTCTTACCATCCTGAAAAGCACTGGTATTAACTTCATATAAAACCTGATTATCTATCTCTGAAAAATCGGTTTTACCATCTACAGGCAACCAATCAGTATATTGAACATCAGTAACTTTTTTAACCTTACCAATAATTTGGCTAGGATGGGTATTTTGGACTTCCTGATTCAGTTTTACTAATAATTCTTGTAAATAAGTAAAAGTTTCTTTATTAATATCAGGTTGTGACTCTAACCAAGTGTTGGCGCGTTCTTCTCCTCTTTGTACTGTCAACATTAAATAAGCCCAAGCTAAAACAGCTTTCCGTTGAGGGCTAAGACGTAAAGCAACAGTTGTACGATTCCATAAACGACCTCGATCAGCTTTTAAAAGATTAAAAATATCTCTACCACTATCAGGGGATGAAATCAAAACATCTAAACCCTGTTCCCATCTACCATCTATTAAAGAAGTTAAAACCGTTTGACCAGGACTAACCCAAGTTTTATCAGCTTGAGTTTTAGTTAGTTGAGAATGTAACTTAATTAAATCTATCTGAGCTTGAACATATTCTGATAAAGGCTTTTTCATCTCTTTTTGCAAAGATGTTAACCAACTATCCGCAGGTGTCCAAAGTCCATTTCTAGCTAACAACAAAGACTGTTCATAACCATAACCCTTCATTGCAGGTTTGAGATCAATAGCTTCCAATAAAACAGAATTACTCACCAATTCACCTGATTTAATTTGGTAAACTTGTAATCTCGGTTCTAAAGCAACAGTTTGATCTATAACCAATTCTTCCGTTTTACTACCTGTTACCTGTTCCCATTTAGGTAATTTACCATGAGGGGTTTTCCAAGATAACATTTTTTCCAAACTGCGAAGTAAGGGATTGTAATGTACAATTTGCCCATAAGTAATAGATAGACTATCTTGATTATCTTGAGTATCTTTTTTATGTTCACCCTTTAAATAAAACCAAAAACCAGGTAAAGACTTACCATCATTAAAAGCCTTTATTTCCGTCAAAGGCAAATAAACTTCTTGATTTTGACTCTCATTAATAGAGATATTTTTACCAACAGGAGTTTCCACAAATAACTTATTTACACCATTAATATCTAATTTTTGCACTTGATAATAATGAGGTTCTTTTTGTAATTTAAACTCAACTTCCTGAGATTTTTGATAAATTCGTAACTCCACTAATTTCTTACAATTATTTTTGCAATTATTAACTTCTCTAAAGACAGGTAATAAAAATAGATTAGGTAGTTTATCAGATAGTTTATTGTTACGAGAGTCACCAGGTTCTAAAGATAAAACTTCACCAGTAGTAAGTTTTTGCTTCTGTAAAATATTTTGAATTTCTGTTAAAGTCTTGGGTATTTCTGTGACACTAACATTAATTTTTGCCCCAGTTGGTAAAAAGTCATTTAACCAAATCACCTGTTTAGGATCAAAGATAAAGAGAATACTAATCCAACCACAAGTAATAATCAAACCTGCACCACTAAATAACAGCATCCAGGCTAAAGTTGATGATAACCTACTACCCCAGACAGATTTTTGGGGAGATGTTGCTGATAGTCGTTTTCTTGCAGCAGAGCGAGACTTACGACTTCTTGGTACTTTTTGTTTCAGCTTAGGGGATTCGTCAGTCATGTTCAATTAATTTAAGTCAATGTTGTAAGTAGTTAGACAAAATTAAATTCACTCGTTGAGAGAGGGAACAGGGAACAGGGAACAGGGAACAGAAAAATCAGTTGTGTAATTAATTCTGTCTCAT
>RDXV01000005.1 GCA_004292695.1 Nostocales cyanobacterium
TGACAGTTGACAGTTGACAGTTGACAGTTGACAGTTGACAGGTGACAGTTGACAGGTGACAGGTGACAGGTGACAGTTGACAGTTGACAGTTGACAGTTGACAGTTGACAGTTGACAGTTGACAGGTGACAGTTGACAGTTGACAGTAAAGAGTTCATCTATTCCCTATTCCCTATTCCCTATTCCCTATTCCCCATCTAGGAGAATTACCACAAAACAACCAGAAATTCACGCTTTCTTTAATAGATTAATGATCCAACTATGTCAGAGTAATAGGATAACTAATAATTATTGATATATTTTTTGCTAATTGACTGCTTTAGACAGTTCATAATCTTAATCAGCCAGATATGTCAGGGATAAAAAATCAACAATCACAATGGCAAGAAATGAATCTATAGCGCGGATGGTCATGTTCCTTTGTTTTGGCACAGCCATTTTGTCTCTGGCTGTCCAATGGCACACCATGAAAACCGCAGATCAATTAAACCCGACTATATCCACGAATTATGGGCAAAATTCCCAAAATAACCGTGATTATGATAACAATTTTCCAAAAAATGCCCAGAATACAGAAATTCAGAACACAAACAACAAACCCAGAGGTTTTTTCTTTTCTGATGTGGCTGAAGCTAAGTCAGTTCAGAATTTTGATGTCACAAAAACACAGGTATTAGTAGATTTAAGTGATCGCCGTGTTTATGTTTATCAGTATGACGAAGTAATCGCCAGCTATCCCATTGCCATAGGCAAAAAAGGCTGGGAAACACCTACAGGCAATTTTCAAGTCATCCACAAAGAACATCATCCTATTTGGAAACACCCAATTACTGGTGAAATATTTGAAGCTGGTACTGATAGTCCATTGGGTGATAGATGGATTGGTTTTTGGTCAGATGGTAAAAATGAAATTGGTTTTCATGGTACACCCAACACTGACCTAATCGGAGCGGCTGTTTCTCATGGTTGTTTAAGAATGCGAAATGCCGATGTCCGAATGTTGTATGAACAAGTTAGTTTAGATACACCTGTCGTAGTACGTGATTAGTTATTGGGCATGGGGCATTGGTAAAAATCTTTTCCTCCCCTGCTCCCCCTGCCTCCCCTGCCTCCCCTGCCTCCCCATCTCCCTAACTAAGCTGAATGATGATGTGATTCTAGATGCGCTAATATCTGAGCTTGAATTTGCTTGTATTTTTGTTTTAACAACTCCTTACTGGCATGAGCTTGAGATGAATATGGTAACTGCTGACTTTGTTGAACCCAGGTTTTGAGCTTTTGCTTTTGTGTATCTGAAATACCATTACCAAGAATCTTAATACACTTGTGGGGAGGTTCTAGAGTAAAAAAAATTAATGGGTAAGATTCAGTAGTGGTTAAAGCTGACACTAAATGAAGATTTTGGGACTTTTGCATATCTAAGTAACAGGGTAGCCATCTGGGTCCTAATTTATGATGATAAAGCACTGTGAGCCATAACAACATAGGATGAGGAGTAGCTATAAATGTAAATTGATTATATATTTTGGTTTGCGATCGCTGTTTGATTTCCTGTGCTGATAACATTAACCACAGAGATGTTGTAGAAGTATTACCAATATCTATTAATTGAGGAAAAACAATTTCTTGAATAGGTTTATTTTTCGGCCAAACCAGTTTTTCATAGCTTTTACTAATATGTTCTGAATTTTCCGAAACCACAGAATCATTATTTTTTGGTTGTTGCTGTGTGCTAGAAACTGGAATTACAGCGGTAGAAATATCTATGTTTGATAATGCTTTAATAATCTCACCCATATTCTGAGGGCGATTTTCGGGTTTTTTCTCCAAACAAGCCATAATTAGCTGATTAGTTGCTTCTGGTACTGTCACATAAGGATTTACTTCTGTGATTGATCTGGGTGTTTGAAACTGATGTATTTTGTACCAAGCACCAAAGTAATTATTTTCTGTTTGCCAGGGTTTTTGCCCTGCTAACATTTCAAACATCATCACACCAAAGCTATAGATATCAGAGCGACTGTCTAATTCCGCTCCTTCTAATTGTTCGGGAGAACAATATGGTAATGTGCCATGAAATCCTTTGGTGTTTAAACTTCCAGTTGAGTTTAAAAATTTCGCAATTCCAAAATCAAGAATTTTTACCAATTGTCCCAACATGGGATCAGGAATAACGATAATATTAGCAGGTTTAATATCTCTATGGACTAACTGATAAACTTTGCCTTCCATAGTCACACCTTGATGGGCGCAATGTAAACCCAGAGAAATTTGTTTTGACAAATTCAAAAAAATAGGTAAAGGAGTAGGAATTAAATCTTTTAATACTTTTCCTGATAAATATTCCATTACATAGTAGGCTTTACCACTTGGACTAATGCCATAATCATAAGCTCTGACAATATGTATACTTTTTTGACTTAGTGCAGCACTTAGTAAAGCTTCTCGATTAAATTTAGCTTCAATTTTGGGGTTGACTGTTTGGGATAAAAATTTGATTGCAACTGGTGTACCTCCTAGTAAAACATCAGTTGCTAAAAAAACTTCACCCATACCACCTTTACCTATTAATTTCTGAAGTTGATAACGGTTGGCCAGCAACTCCCGATTTTCTGGAGACGCATGAGGGCTGTTGTTCACTGTAATAACCTCTGTGAGAAAATTTAATTAACTAAATTCAGTCAAAGGTAAGGAGAAAGCAAAATTATCTAACTCATTACCTATTACACTGTCACTATGGCAATTTTTGACGCTTACCTACTTTTCTCGCTGTTATTTGATATATGTAAATCCGATTTAATTTGTTTATCCATAACGTAAAACACAGCTATATTTTCGTTGAGAAAGGTAAGAGAATGACAAGGTTATTGTCTATATATTTTTTACCAAAATTAAATAGGATTTCTATATAATTCACTATAGCATTTACCAATAAGATGTTAAAAATCATACTCTAATTATTTAATACCAGCATAAATTCAAGTAATTTTACTTAAATATCATGGTGGATTTCCAATCAACAATATAAAAATATAAAAAATATAAAAAAATATAAATTGTGTAGGCAGGCAAAAAGCAAGAGGCAAAAGGGTTTTATAGAATTTATGTGTACTGAGTTTTGTATGGCTACGCCACGCAAGCTATCAGAAATCAAATGGTAGTTCCATATCAGAAATATCAGAAATATAAGTGAAATTGAATAATTGGAATGTTGTATTATGATGGTATTTTCCAGAAATTTATTAATTTCATTAACAAAGCCTTTACAGAAAATGTAGAATTAGTTGAGTTTTGTCTAAGTTTTTCATTTACTTCTGTTTTAAACTTTTCATATTCTAGTTTGAGCATAGCTTTAGCTTGATTTGCTAAAATAGGGCGTTCAATTTTTTGACCAGAATTGATGATATCTGAAATATACTGACGCTGTTGTGCTGTCAGAATAAAATTTAAAACATGAGTACATTTATGGGGATATTCATGAGCAAATAAGAGTAAATGATAGTAACCAATTGCTGCCAAGTTACGTAATATTTTTTCTTCCCTATTGTCTTTAATATCTAAGTAACAAGACAACCATCTCATCAGATTAGTATTTTCATCGCATAACATTGTCAACCATAAAATCATGGGATAGTCGTCACACTTACCAATGAATTTATTGCTATGTTGTTTGTCTTTAAATTTTTGAATCTCTGTAGCGGGTAACATTGCCCAAAAGGTGGGGATATTACCTTTGGGTGTGTGTAAGAGATGAGGGAAACAAATTAATGCAACAGGTTTATTTTTAGGCCAGTGTTTTTGCCAACATATAGTTTCAGAAATTGATGTTAATGGTACTAGCTTTAAACTTGTGTCTGACTCAGATTGTTGATTATCAGTTTCGGAACTATAACTATTATTTTCTAAATGTTCAGTAATTGTCATTAAATCCTCTAACAGTTCCCGAACATTTTTAGGTCTATCATGAATATATTTAGCTAAACACCTCATTACTAATCTTTGTAGTTCTTCGGGAACATTAACACTAGGATTAACTTCTTCAAATGTTGGTGGTGCTTCAATACAGTGGAGTTTACACCATGTACTAAAAGAATGACTGGTTGTATAAAAAGGATGTCTACCAGTGAGCATTTCAAACATTAATAAACCCAAGCTGTAAATATCAGACCTGACATCTAATATTTTCTGGCCTTGCATATGTTCTGGTGATGAATAAGGTAAACTACCAATAAAAGATTCGGTCATTGTCATTCCAGAATTTTCTGTCAGGAATTTGGCAATACCAAAGTCTAATATCTTGACTGTTTCTGTGGGTTTACCATTGTTGGCAATAAATATATTTTCTGGTTTAATATCTCTATGAAGAATTGGATATATTTGACCTTTTAACTCTACTCCTTGATGGGCGCAATCTAAACCTAAACAAATTTGTTGGCAGATTTTTAGAACTCTGGATACTGTTATAGTCTCCATTTTTAAAATTTGTTTGATGTTTCTGCCATGCAGATATTCCATTACATAAAATGGGGTTTTATCACTGGTGATGCCATAGGTTAAGACGCGAGTAATATGTGGACTCTTTTTACCTAATTGAGCGCCAATAAAAATTTCTCTCCCAAAACGTTCCGCCAATTGTTTATTTCTTAGATTCATAGATAGCATTTTGACGGCTACAAGGTTACAGTTTTTAGCTACGTCTTCTGCTAGGTAAACTCTACCCATACCTCCTGAACCTAATACATCCCTAATTAAATAACGGCTATTTAATAATTGTCCTATGTAAATGTCTGATTTGCTTTCATTCATATCCTGGTGGTGATAATGGGTTAAAGTCTCAGCAATGATAAATAAATATTGGTTACAGGATATTTTAACAGACTTATAATAAACGCGATTGATTATAAAAATGCTGTTACTACATTAGTTTTTCCGGTATAACTTACATGATATTATGTAACATATTTTCTGAATTGTTGTGTAACTGTAATAATACTTAAATTATGATCTTTAGTTATACCTTAAATAAATACAAATGTGTAAGATGTTAGGGTTGAGACAACCTAAGTAAACGTAATAATCTCATTAGAGGTGTTGTGGGTAATTCAAGTTTAAGACTGAAAGCTAGGAATTGGGTACTTTGTAGTTGGTTAAAGTTATTATCACTGACTAGAATTAATGAGTTTTTGCCATTAGGTAATGGTGGTCCGATGGTAAAACCTTCGATGTTGTCTATTGCTAAATCTAAAGTTTGTAAATCTATTAATTTTTGTTTGGTGACTGGTTTAATTTTTTGAATTTCAACAGTTGCTAAACTGTCAATATTTTGAATGTTATCGGCATTTTCTAAGGAAATCTGAAATACAGAAACTGCAAATCCTAATCCGGTAAAAGTTCTTTCTAAACTGAGTAAATTTCCATAGTTGTCTAGGGCGATTAATTCAGGTAATCCACTATTAAATCTGCCTGTAAAATTGAATAGAGGTGTTACGGGTTCTGTGGGATATAAAAATTCTTTTTCTGGTTTTTGAGTAGTTAAATTATACTGTAATATTCGGCATGGTGTACCATAACCTGGTGTTGCTGGTTTTCCATCTTGAATTAGTGCGTTTTCTGTGGCTGTAAATAGTAATTTATGATTGGGTGAAATTGTCAGACTTTCAAACCCTAAGTTGTTACGAATCCCTTGTGGTGTTTTTGAAGATGGTAAAAATTTTTCAGGTATAGGTAAACTGTTAATAGTTTTTCCAGATGCTAAAGCAAATTCTTGAATGAAGGGGTTGATAGATTTTTGTCTGTCTCCTTCTGAGGAAATAAATACTGTTGATTTCTGAGTTAAAGCGATTCCTTCTGTATCACTTTCTCCAGGTTTGATTGTTTGATTATTTTGATCTAACAGGTTGGTAACTGCTATTGGAGTGATCCCATTTTTAGTTAATTTGCCTTGGCTGAGGTTAATTTTTAAAGTATAAAATCGTGGTGGTGCTTTGTCACCTCTGTCATCAGAAATAGCGTAATAAACATCATTTTTGGCATCGTAGGTAATTCCTGATATTCCTCCTAATTCGGCATTTTTAAATATAAATCCTGTGGGTAAATTAGCATTACCAATAAATTCTATGTCGCTAATTTTTACTGTTGCAGATGCTAAGTTGCTAACAAAAAAACTACCAAGAATGATGGTAATTGTTAAGGCAATAATGATTTTAAATTTTTGTTTTTTTTTAATTATGTTCATAGATTTAGTTATCAGTTGAAGAAGGGAATAGGGAATAGGGAATAGGGAATAGGTGAACTCTTTACTGTCACCTGTCACCTGTCACCTGTCACCTGTTTATTAATTCAGTTTTTAAGAAGTTAAATAACCAGTCTTTAACTTTAAGAGTAGCACGACAATCATCTTCGTTATAACGTTGAATGAGTTCTAGAAATTGGCGATCGCCTGTTTCTAACCATTGATCATACCAGTAAATACACTTAGCACCATTGGCTTCTGAATCACGCCATGCAAATCCTAACCATTTGGCGATCGCCTTGAGTGCATAACTTTCAATTGGTAAAGCTACATTTTGGATGAGTTGCTCATAAATATCTACACATCTAGTGAGGATGGGATGGATAGCAGTGTAAGGAGTATTATAAAGATTTCCTAGTTTTTTAATAGTCTCTACTTCGTAATTACAAAAATGATAAATTGGAGCGTGGGGATATTGATTTACTAAGTCTAAAAACTGCTGCCAAATCAATCCTTCTTGTTCGGGATTCTCAGCCAATAATGAATGAAAATTTTCTGTGTTTGTTTGTCTATCAACTACCAATACTCCCAATAAATAATTTAAGTTTAAATCTGGTTGGGCTTCAATATCAAAATACAACTCAATAGATGCTGTATTTATAATACTTGTTGTTGGTTCTACATAGGGTAATATTAAAGGAGTTTTTGTTAATGTTGATTGGGCTTGAACTATTAATTTAGAAGCAATTTCTGGATCAAAACCTATTAAATTTTCTAAGGTACTGGGATGGGTTTGAGCAAGTGTTTGTAAACTGGTTTTAGATAATTCTTGTAATTGTGTATAGCGAATTGGTGTTACACCTGGTAATAGTGATAAATGTTGCTGAGATTGGGCGCTTTTATAACAATAATTATACCAATGACAAAGACTACATTTTTGCCTAGCAATAAACAATTCTGGTGGTTCTGGTGACTCTAACACCTGAATATACTCCGCCAGAATATTCAACATTTGTGGTGTCCACTTATCCAAATCTACTGGATAGGTTGTATCTCGATTTCGCAATATTAACCCAGCTTCAGCCACCAGTGACTCCTGAACTGCGGACAAAATTTCCCCATGAAAAGCCGCTGCTACCTGATATTCTTGTTTGGGGCGTTTACCGAGTTGAATATCTACTGGCATATACAACCAATCACCAAAACAGGATTTTCCCGGCTGTTTTACCAATAAATCAGGGCGACTTAATAAAGTATATTCCTCGGCATAGGTAGCTAATAACACCCCTCTATAAATGTATTCTACACCCTGGTGCATTAGCTCTAAAGTGGCTGTAAATGCCTGTCTCCAGTCACCTTGAGGAAAATCAGGTTGAAGGTAAGGTAAGTTATATATTATACTTTTTTGATAAGCGATTTTATCCTGTTGCACTTTTACCAGTAACTCATGGGGATCATCTCGTTGGCTATCATCGCCATGAGTATCTAAAAAAGGTCGTCGCTTACAGCGTTGATATTGAAGTAGGAGTTCAGCATTAATGATCATGCCTTTAAGCTAACAATAATTAGGACATTTTGGGGCTAGGTCAGGAAAATTTTCGATTTTTGGTTTAGATTTTGGATTGAGCAATCTAAAATTAAAAATGTTCCTGTACTGCATCTGCTTTACTTAACTCAAATTAAAAACAGAATTGATCATCAGTAAAGAGTAAAAAAGAGTAGACACAGGGAATATCAATAATATGGATTTACTTACTGAATGGTAGATTTCATATTTTCATTTTCCAAAACTAAATCGAAAATCTCAACTTTCAGGTAAATATGTTGCATCAACACCGCCAGCAGTTTCCAGCTTTAACCAACAAAATTTATTTTAATTATGGTGGACAGGGACCAATGCCACAAGCGGCAATGGATACTGTTAATCAAACACAAGCCAGTATTCAGGAATTAGGTCCTTTTGGTGGTGAGGCTTACGGTTGGATTTCTCCCCAAATTAAGACAGTGAGGGAGGCGATCGCATCTACAGTAAATGTACCAAAAGACACGATTACTCTCACAGGTAATGTCACCATTGGTTGTAACATTGGAATGTGGGGAATTGATTGGCAACCGGGTGATCACTTACTACTTTCTGACTGTGAACATCCGGGAGTGGTGGCCACCGCCCAAGAAATTAGCCGTAGATTCTCCGTAGAAGTTTCTCAGTGTCCACTGATGGCAACTTTGAATCAAGGTGATCCTGTATCTGTAATTGCCCAGTATTTACGCCCCAATACTAGACTTGTGGCGATTAGTCATATTTTATGGAATACTGGACAAGTTTTACCTATCAGTGAAATTTCTGAACTTTGCAGAAATAATAACTCTTTACTGTTGGTAGATGCGGCTCAATCTGTGGGGGTTCTACCCCTTAATTTAACAGAGTTGGGAGTAGATTTCTATGCTTTTACTGGGCATAAATGGTTATGTGGTCCTGCTGGTGTCGGTGGTTTGTATGTACGCCCAGAAGTTAGGGAATTATTAAATCCTACATTTATCGGTTTAGATGGGGTAGTTGTCAATGAACAGGGAAAACCAGTCAAGTGGCAACCCGACGGTAGAAGATATGAAGTTTCCACCTTATCAACACCACTGTATATGGGTTTAAAGTCAGCGATCGCCATTCATGAACAATGGGGAACAGCAACAGTTAGATATCAACAAATATGTCAAAAAAGCGCCTATCTTTGGCAAAGGTTAACAGAAATACCAGATATTAAATGTTTAAAAAACTCACCTCCAGAAAGTGGTTTAGTTTCCTTTCAATTAACCAATCATCAAACTCATGTAAAATTAGTTAAATTTTTGGAATCACAGAAAATTTTAACTCGGACTTTGGCTAATCCTAATTGTATTCGGGTGAGTGTTCATTATTTAACTTTAGAATCAGAAATTGACCAATTAATAGCTACGATTCAGAAATTTATGCAGATGTAAATTAAGTACCAATTCCCAATTCCCAATTCCCAATTCCCTATTCCCTATTCCCCATATTATGAACCGTCCCATTTTATATGTAGCCATTACTAATCACGGATTTGGTCACACTACCCGCACAGCCTCAATATTAGCAACAATTCAAAAATTATATCCAGAAGTGCTGTTAATTATCGTCACCACAGCACCACGATGGTTATTAGAATCTTATATACCTGGAGATTTTATTTTGCGTCAACGTTCCTTTGATTTAGGAGTAGTGCAAACTGATAGTTTGACAATGGATAAACCAGCCACTTTACAAAAATTAAAAGAAATTAAGAAAAATCAAAATTCATTAATTGCGTCAGAAGTTAATTTTATTCGCCAAAATCGTGTTAACCTCATCTTAGCAGATGTTCCTTTTCTGGCAACAGGTTTTGCCCAGTCCGCAAAAATTCCCTGTTGGATGATCAGTAACTTCAGTTGGGATTTTATTTATCGAGATTGGGGAGGAGAATTTATTGAAATAGCTGATTGGATCAGTGATTGGTATAGTAAGGGTGATCGCTTATTTCGTCTACCTTTTCATGCACCCATGTCAGCATTCTCCAATATAATAGATGTGGGTTTAATCGGTGGTTCTCCTAAATTCTCACTAGATGAAATTCGCACAAATTGGGGAATAACTGCACCACAAGAAAAAACTATCTTACTTAGCTTTGGAGGTTTAGGTTTACAAGCAATTCCTTATGAAAATGTGAGGAAATTTTCTGATTGGCAATTTATCACTTTTGATGGTTATGCACCAGAGTTACCCAACTTAATTAAAATCCAAGATCGTCAATATCGTCCTGTGGATTTCATGCCTATTTGTGGAAAAGTCATATCTAAACCAGGGTATAGTACCTTTGCAGAAGCCACACTTTTAGGATTACCCATTATCACCATACCCCGTGATGATTTTGCTGAATCTGCTTTATTATTAGCAGGGATTCAAAAATATAACTACCATCAAATTATTCAACCCCAAGATTTTTTTAATGGTAACTGGGATTTTATTAATCATCAACCCCAAGCACCAAACCAACCCCAACCAATAGATAAAAGTGGTAACGAAACCATAGCCAAAGCTGTGATAAATTACTTTGAGTCAATATAAATAACAACAAAATTAATATGGCACATTATCAAAAACTATTGAGAATTTCTACCACAGGTAAATCATTCCAGAATATCACCTCTAAAGTTGCTGCTATAGTCGCAGAATCTGGTGTAAAAACAGGACTGTGTACCTTATTTTTACGCCATACTTCCGCCAGTTTAGTCATCCAAGAAAATGCCGATCCTGATGTTCTTAAAGATTTAGCTAACTTTATGGCGAAATTAGTACCAGAAGGTAATTATTATATTCATGATGCCGAAGGTGCTGATGATATGCCAGGACATATTCGCACAGTTTTAACCCACACTTCCGAAAGCATCCCTATTAACAATGGTTACTTAGTTTTAGGAACATGGCAAGGTATTTATATTTGGGAACATCGCCAACATAATCATACAAGGGAATTAGTAGTACATATTTCTAGTTAAACCACTAAAAATAATTAATAAAACGATAAGTAAATTGTTTTCAATTATAGAAAATAACTCTTATATATTCATAGTTTCACTTAATAATTTCACTGAATTGTTGAAAGTACCATGTCATCAAAAATTACTCTCACAGTCACTCAAGGCAAATTAGCTGGTAAACAATATAGTTTCGACTCCCGTAGTACCTGCATTATTGGTAGAAATCATGATTGTAATTTGCAATTAGCCAATGAAGTAGATATGACTATTTCTCGTTACCACTGTTTATTAGATATCAACCCCCCAGATATTCGGGTACGAGATTTAGGTAGTCTCAACGGTACATTTGTAAATGGTAAGAAAATCGGTCAAAGGAAACGCAACCAAACAGCACAAGAAGGTTTAAAATCCAACTTTCCTGAATATGATTTACAAGATGGTGACGAAATTAAATTAGGAGATATTTATTTTAAAATTGGTATAGAGTCTGAAGAATTACAACCAGAAGTGATAGATAAACCTATTCTGGAAATAGAAAGCCCAAATTATGCAACCATTATTAATGATTTACTTGGATTAGCTAATGATGGTGATCAAAATCTGCAAATAATTTCCTGTTATAAACTTGTTAGATCCTTGGGTAAGGGTAATATAGGCGAAGTATTTTTAGCTGAAAACAACAAACTCAGAAAACTTGTTGCTATTAAACTTATGTCGCCGGCAGTTGCGAATAAGGAACAGGGAATCAATCAATTTTTGGCAGAAGCAAATAATACCAAATTCTTATCTCATACAAATATCGTGGATTTGTTAGATTATGGTTTTGCTTTAAAAACCTTCTTTTTTGTGATGGAATATTGTGAAGGGGGTAACGTTTGGGATTTAATGCAGCGTTCAGGATGGCGCTTACCCCTGAATGTAGCTGTTGATATTATTATTCAGGTTTTAGATGGTTTAAATTATGCCCATAAACTAGAAATTCCTGATATCAAATCAGCTGATGGTAAAGTATCTAAGGGTTTTGTTCACAGGAATTTGAATCCTTATAATATTTTGATTACCTATTCTAATGATCGAATCATCGCTAAAATAGGTGATTATGGTTTAGCAAAGGCTTTTGATTTAGCAGGTTTAAGTGGACAAACTTTAACAGGTAATCAAAATCAAATTAGTATACCTGCTTTTATCCCTCGTCAACAGATATTAGACTTTCAAAATTCACTCCCTGAAGTTGATGTGTGGGCAACTGCGGCCTGTTTATACAATATGTTGACGGGATATTTCCCCCGCAATTTTACTGGTGATCCTTGGTCAGCAGTTTTACAAAATGATCCTGTACCGATTTTGAAACGTAACCAAACTATTCCTAAAAAGTTAGCAGCGGTAATAGATTCTGCTTTGGTGGAAAAACCAAAAATTACTTTTCAAACAGCGGAGGAATTTAAACAAGCTTTGATCAACAGTATGCCATAATTCAACGTTGAACAAAAACTTAACATGAGTAATTATTATTAAGTGTACACAGTGCCACCATTTACGTTAAAATTTGTTCTGAGTTATGTAACTGTATAATTACTGAAAATAACGCCAAAAACATCTCATGAAAATTGCTGATTTAATCACCTGGTTTGAAAAATGGGCTAATCCGGCTTGGTGTGAAAGTTGGGATAATTGCGGTTGGCAAGTTGAACCTGGTGTGTTGCAGGAACAAGCACGGGTTTTAGTTTGTTTAACTCCTACTTTAGCAGTGATGAAAGAGGCGATCGCCGTGAATGCAAATCTGATTTTTGCCCACCACCCCCTGATTTTCAACCCTCCTAAATCTATCTGTACAGGAAATGCTATTGGGGATATGGTGAAGTTAGCTTTTACTAACAATATTGGTATTTACAGCGCCCATACTAATTTTGATCAGGTAAATGATGGAACAGCGGATGTTTTGGCACAAATATTAAATTTACAAGATGTATCTCCCATAGTTCCTACTCAACTGGGTTTAGGATATGGCAGAGTAGGCAATTTACAACATTCTTTACCATTAAAATCATTACTAACCACCATTCATTCCCAACTACAACCACCAAACCTAATTTTTTCACCAGCGGCCGATTTAGAACAACCAGTTTCACGGGTAGCGGTTTTAGGTGGTTCAGGGGCGGGTTTTATTTCCGCAGTGGTGAAAACTAAAGCCCAAGTTTACCTCACCGCAGACTGTAAATTTCATCAATTCCAAGAAAGTCGAGATCAAGGATTGATTTTAGTTGATGCTGGACATTATGCCACTGAACGGCCAGCTTGCGATCGCCTAGTCCAAAAATTTCAAGCACTAAAATTAAACTGGGTAGGTTTAAGCCAAAAAGATGAAGATTTTCGTCAGTTTTACCAACTGTGCTAAATTAGCATTCAGCAAACTGAAATATATTACTAGATAAGCCGATTTACTGTGAAAATTAGCCAGACTGAAATCAGTAATTAAAATTTGACTATCATCTCTTTTATATATTCTGCTGTTAGGGTAGGAAATAGGAAAGAGTATATTTTGGTAATAATTCAATAGTAGCTATCATATTTGAGATGTATTTAATACTTAATTTAACATTTATTTAATGTTTATTGAATTTTTATCAAATTTTTATTGAATTTTTATCAAATTTTTCCTAAACCCGAAAACAATATTATTTATAACTTGAAAAGATCACCGCCATTTTTGATTAAGTGGTAATTTTTGTATTTGTAAATTTACACTGTCAACAGCTATACCTTTGTTGACGCAAGGCTTTTATTTAATTTTCGTGATAGAGATCACAAATTTATTGTAATTGTAATCACCCATTTTTTATGTTTAATATCAATGTATTTAGAGTGAAAGTGTTGCACACTAGGAGTAATAAATACTCACCCTATTGGAAGTTAATTATCATGATTCGCACACTCATAGCATCTGCCTTTCAAACAGGATATCTTAGTGTTGAATCAGAAGGACTACTCCATCAAGTGCTAACAACCAAGTGCTACCAATCAGAAGATATAAAAGCTCTTGATCATCTATATGAAGCAATACGAACGGGTCAAATTAAAAGAGAAGCTTGTTCACAAAAATTGATGGAATTGCCAAAATTCAATAAATCTACACTAAGAGTTAATAAATAAAACAGAACATGAAACCTCTGTATTGCCGTCAACGAACTTACATAAATAGAATTAAACAAACATATACTGGGTAGGTGCTACACCTACCCTATTAATTTATTATCAGTTGAAGAAGGGAACAGGGAACAGGGAATAGGAAATAGATGAACTCTTTACTGTCACCTGTCACCTATCAACAGTTATCAGTTATCAGTTATCAGTTATCAGTTATCAGTTATCAGTTATCAGTTATCAGTTATCAGTTATCACTATTTACTGTTTACTGTTTACTGTTTACTGTTTACTGTCACCTGTCACCTGTCAAAAAACCAGCTTTGTACCTGATGTCAAGGGGGAAAAATAGAAAGTCGTTGATGATTGTTGTTTAAAACTATGAAGGTAAGCTAGAGAATGAGTTAAGATCAAATACATTAGGGTTAACAGTATAGCCAAGTCCCTAGACTTCCCAGAAATGCCAATGAATACAAGTAGGCAAATAAAACAACCGCAATCATCGCTTGCTTCGGAGTATTATTTATTACAGGATGGCAATAAGGAATCACCAAAAATTATTAACTTTATGAGGGTAACTCCAGGAATGTATGACTTCCACGAAGTCAGCATAATCTGAAATATCAGCCCAAAATAGGTTAACTTCAAATAATACAGTAACTATGGGTTTATAGCCTCTGTTTCCCGATATTTGACCAATAACACCGAGTCATTATGAAATGGGGTTACTGAACGCAATCAGTTTACAAATCGTGAAATTGACCTGTGAAGGGAATTTCTAATTGGGGTAAGACCCAAATTTTTCTCTAGTTTAACTACGTTGTTTAAAAAGGCAGAATCAGTACATGCTACACCGCAAGATTTATCAACTGTGTTGCGACGGGCGGGAGGTATGTGTTTTTTTGCGGGATCAGCAGCGCTGGATAGAACAAGCCCGCATAATTGATATAGAAGGTGACTTAGTGACCTTGCGCTATGAAACCGACGAAGAAGACGAAGTTTCTTCTTGGGAAGAGATGGTGCGCTTAGAGAGCATCGGATCTATCACTCAAAAACTAGCTTCCGTCCCCAGAGGTAATGTCGAACCTCTCATGACTGAAGACTGTCCTGAGTCGGAGCGTATCCGCAACCGTTTCACTGACTCAAACCCGGATTAATAGATGATGAATCCAGAATTATTACCAACCAAATCAAACATCGGGTAATTCAGGATTCATGATCGGATAAGCGTTCAAAACCGGGACAATAACCTTCAAGGGTAACTTTAAAGTTGTACAATGGGGCGGCGGCATTCCAGCACCGTTGCCCCCTCTGGTATTTGCACGTACCACAACATTCTAAGTCTGACCAATTGTAAGGATGTCGTTGACGGGTTATATCTAAACTGTTTTGATTAAGAAGTTCTCGTTGAGATAAACTTCTTAACACCAGTTCTTCCCCTTGCCAACGGGCTTCTATTAAACCTGTGTCTGCGAAACTTTGCCACCGGGGATCATCTGCGATCGCCTCTGGTAGCGTAATTGTAATCACGGTTTCTAGTTCCGTCAACTCCCCTTCATAGTTTATTTCTGGTGCAGATGGTTGTACAAAGGTGTCACCGATGGGCAAATCTACCAGAATTCCTGCGGCTGGGGAATGAAGATGATAACGGTTTTGTAGCTCATCTAAACCAGTTAAATCAGCTAAGTAAGCAGGAGAACCATGTACAAAAATAACGTGTTGGGGGCGGAGGTTGTGAATTAATTGGGTTGTTCCTGGACCATCACTATGTTGAGCTAACAGGTAACTATCAACGGTTGTCGGTGCTGAATATTCTGAATTAATGTGAATATCAGTTTTGTCAGGGAGGAGAATTAACCACGATCCTGTGTGGGGTTGGCAATATTTCCCTAAGTCCGCTGTGGTGTCGGTAAGAACTATACAGGGGGATTTGCCCAAGGTGGCTATATCTTCAAATTTTAACCTTCGGACATGAGGACGTACTTTTTCATCCCAAAAGAGAGATTGATGACGCGCAAAATTTTGCACAGAGGCGGGAAGATAGGGTAATAGTTCTAAATAGGCATCACAACCAGTAGCGACATCACCATCTACCCAAATATCTATACCTCGACCTGTAAAATTATGATGAGAACGTAACAACATCAACAATTCTTGACCCAAACCTAAAGCTGGTGTGGGTAAAATTACAGAAGAATGAGAGGCGATCGCGCGGTTAATTTTTTCTGCTAGTTGATTTTCCTGATGACGACGGTGAGGATGGCGGGATGTACCATAACTGCCTTCAATTAAAAGTACATCTAAGTGTAAACCTCGTAATTCTTCTAAGCGTAATCCTTCTACCAAACGAGAGTTAGACAGGAAAAAATCACCGGTGTAAAGTAACTTATAATCACGGTTTTTACTGTGGTAAGTCAGGAGAACAGCCACCGCACCCGGAAGATGACCGGCGGGAAATAGTTCTACTACCAGATTTTCTTGAATTTCGATAGGCGATCGCAAGGGCAAGGCCTGACAAAAGGAAGGTATTTCCTCTGGTATTTGTTCTAGCCAATTTAAAGGTAATAATTTAGTCGTTACCTCACTAGCATAAACAGGTAATTGGGGAAAGCGTTGGTTTAAAGTCAGCAAACCCGCAGCATGATCTGGGTGAGCATGACTAACCAAAACAAAATCCGCTGGTAACTGTCCATCCTTGACTAAGGGTGAAATATCCTGTAAACCGCAATCTAACAAAATGCGGTGTGGACCCATCCGTACCAGTATACAAACACCTTCATCATCATGCTGAACACTATAGGGCAAACATTCCAATTCACTGTTTACTTGCCCACCATCAGCAAGAGAGGATATTGATATATCATCCCTCATGCTCTCCTCTCTAACTGTTCCTAGTGTGCAGAACCGTTACCGTGGTAATTGTCTGAATCATAAAAGCCATTTTTTGTACCGAAGAACAAGCACGCAAAAGTAAATATAAAGGTAAATACCACTAAAATCAGCTTAACATCCATTTGTTTACTCTCCTGGATTCAACACATTTTTATAGTAATCGTCTAATTTTGGATTTGGGCTAAATTGCTAGAAAATCTTTACTTGTTGTTAGTCATTAGTCATTAGTCATTAGTCATTAGTAGTGTATGATTCTCCTGACTCCTCGATCTTCTTGATCTCCTTACTTAAAACACGATTTCCTTACCTTGTTCTGTAAAACGGACTTCTTTAATATTCCAACTGGTGTTACTGGTGAGGGTTTTACGGAGACTGCCAAATAATGCCGTTTGTTCACAATTGGATAAAGACGCAACTTGTCGCTTAGATTCCGGTGCAACTCGTAAATCTACGGTAGCTACACCATTACTGACTGTACTCCGATATCCTGCTACACTGAAATCTCCCGTGCCTTGTGCTTCCAGGATCTTACCTATAGCTGCATTCATCGGTTCATCTGCTGAGACATCAGTTTGTTGAGGAATAAAATCTTGACATTGGTCATCAATTGTGTATAGGGTGACTTTTGTTGTTTTATCTGATGTAGTTTGAGAACTTGAAGAAATTGGTGTTTGTGTACGAGAGGGTTGGTTAGTAGAAGAATTATTTTCTGTAGAAGAATTATTTTCTGCGGTAGAATTTTCTGGTTGAGAAGACAAAGAATTGTTTTGTTGTGGTTCTGAAACTGTATTATCAGAAATATCACCAGCACCACAGCTACTGATGATTGTAGAAAATGCCAAGACAATCACAGGTAGAATATATTTAATTTTAGTGTTCATAATCATATTTTGGCACGAATTTAACTATACAAACGAGACTGTGTGATTAATACATATACTTTAAAACAAAATCTGGGGATATAGGAGAAAACTTTGTTTTTTATTCATTATATGGAGAAATCAGTATAAATGGTGCAACCACGCAAACAGTTTGCTCAACATTGGTTGAAAAGTGAAAAAGCCCTGAACGCAATCGTCAAAGCCGCAGACTGTCAACAAGATGATAGAATCTTAGAAATTGGTCCAGGTACGGGAATTTTAACTAAGCGTTTATTACCTTTAGTGGATTCTTTATTAGCGGTAGAAATTGACCGTGATTTGTGTAAATTATTGGTAAAACAACTAGGGGAAAGAGATAATTTTTTACTTTTGCAAGGAGATTTTCTCACCCTTGATGTAGCATCTCAATTAATAGATTTTCCTAAATTTCAAGATCAAAATAAAGTAGTTGCTAACATTCCCTATAATATAACTGGTCCAATTATTGAAAAGTTGCTGGGAACTATTGCGAAACCGAATCCAAAGCCTTATGATTCTATTGTGTTACTAATTCAAAAAGAAGTAGCACAAAGATTATATGCTAACCCTGGTTCAAAAACCTTTGGAGCGTTGTCAGTTAGGGTACAATACTTAGCAGATTGTGAATTAATTTGTACAGTTCCTGCTGGTGCATTTTATCCACCACCAAAGGTTGATTCTGCGGTAGTGAGGTTATCACCTAAACAGATAGAAATTCCAGCAAATGATCCTAAAAAGTTAGAAAGTTTGGTTAAATTAGGATTTGGGGCAAAGAGAAAGATGTTAAGAAATAACTTACAATCAGTAATTGATCGGGATCAATTAACTCAATTATTAGAAAAGTTAGATATTAACCCCCAAGTTCGTGCCGAAGATGTAAGTGTACCACAATGGGTATCATTAACAAACGAGATGACGGTGAACAGTGGACAGTGGACAGTGAACAGTGAACAGTGATAACTGATAACTGATAACTGATAACTGATAACTGATAACTGATAACTGATAACTGATAACTGATAACTGATAACTGATAACTGATAATATGCGTTCTTATAGTTTAATTGCACCGGCAAAAATCAATTTATATTTAGAGATTTTAGGGGATCGCCCTGACGGATATCATGAATTAGCTATGATATTGCAAAGTATTGATTTAGCTGATCAAGTAGATATTCACGCCAACAGTACAGAAGCTATTTCTATCCATTGTGATCATCCCCAAGTACCCACAGATAAAAGTAACTTAGCATATCGAGCCGCTGCATTAATGGCGCGGGAATTTCCTGAAGTATTTAATAATTTTGGCGGTGTTGATATTAGGATTAAAAAACGTATTCCTGTAGCTGCGGGTTTAGCTGGAGGTTCAACAAATGCAGCAGCGGTATTAGTAGGAATAGATTTACTTTGGGATTTAGGTTTAACAAAATCAGAATTAGAAGAATTAGCAGCAGAATTAGGTTCAGATGTGCCATTTTGTATTTCTGGGGGAACAGTTATTGCTACCGGTAGAGGTGAAAAACTGTCTCCTTTACAGAGTTTAGATAATATTCATTTAGTGTTAGCAAAATATACAAGTTTAGAAGTTTCTACACCTTGGGCTTATAAAACCTATCGTCAAGTTTTTGGTAGTAGTTATATTAGAGATACAGAGGATTTATTAGCGCGGGCAAATGCAGTTCATTCTGAAGATGTTGTGAAAGCTGTATTAAATAAAAGTGCAGTAGAAATTAGTCAAAAGATGCACAATGATTTAGAAAAAGTGGTGTTACCAGCGTATTCTAAAGTATCAGAATTAAGAGAGTTATTTGCCAGTCAACCGGAAGTTTTAGGAACGATGATGTCAGGTTCTGGACCTTCTGTTTTTGGTATTGTTGAGTCAAAAGCACAAGGAGAAATAGTGAAGCAAAAAATTAGGGAAGCTATACCCGATAATGATTTAGAATTGTTTGTAACTCAGACTATCACAAGTGGAATTCAAATTGCCCAAAAGTGAAGATACAGTTATCAGTTAACAGTTAACAGTTAACAGTTATCAGTTAAAAGTTAACAGTTGAAGAAGGGAATAGGGAATAGGGAATAGGAAAGAATTAACCAACTATCAACTATCAATTACCAATTAATTATGAACAAACCAGAAGTGAAACAAACACAAGAAACTCCTGAACAAGTACCACCAACACCTTTAAGATGTATAACTGGGGCGGTGATGTCAGGAGGGTTTGCATTTGCAATGTATTCTTTAATGATCGCAATTGCTACTACTTTCGCTAATAAACCCATTCATTCTGATAACCAAATAGTTCTAAATATTGCTTCTGCGGTGAGAACTTTAGTTGTGGGTGTAGTCGCTCTAGGAACAGGAATATTTGGGATAGTAGCTTTGGGTTTATCAGCGTTAGCAATACAATTGTTAATCCAACAGTTAACTACTCCTAAGAGTAACTAACAAGAAATAGGATAACTTAACTGAGTTTGAGATTTCATAAATTTTCGATTTTTACTAGCTGCAAGATGGGGTAGTTGGTTTTTTTGTCTCCACATTTTTGGGGATAATTTCTTGTGGTGTTGACTAAACTGACGGGAAAAATGACAAGTATTTTGATAGCCTATTTTATGAGCTATTTCTTCAATGCTCAGGTTAGTATTTTTTAGTAAAAAACAAGCAGCAGCTAGACGACGTTTGACTATCCAAGAGTTAATACTTATCCCTGTTTGTAGAGATACTTGATGGGTTAAATAAGCGGGAGAATAACCCATAGCTTCAGCAACATCAGATAGGGTAATTCCTTCCTGGTAGTGAGTTTCAATGTAGTCAAAAACTTGCTTGAGGTGAGGAATGTTGGGAAAAATTGAATCTGATGTTTTTGGATCTGATAAAGTCAGAGAAACTAAATCAGAGTTATGAGTGTACCAGTGTCTAAATAGAGACTGTTTTTCTAAGCGAATTTTGATTACTCTGAGTAACTCATTGATAGATATAGGTTTAGTTAAATAATCATCTGCTCCTAATTCCATTGCTTTTCTCATAGATGCAGTGGTGTTATTTGCAGTAAGAAAAATAAAGGGAATAATTGCGGTAAGGTTTTCTCTACGTAAGTTGGTTAAAACATCATAACCATCCACATCTGGCATCATTAAATCACAAATAACCAAATCTGGTAAATATTTTTTGGCTTGTAGGATACCAACCTTACCATTTTCTGCACCTATGACGGTAAAACCTTCTGCTTCTAGTGCTTGTAAAAATAGATGACGACTGAGATCATCATCTTCAATGATCAGGATTTTTTTTGAGAATTGGTAATTCATCTTGTAACCAGTAAAAGTTGTAAAAGATCATTGTTAATAACTGATATTTTTTTATGTTTTAATTTTAAGATGTGTTAGATTCTGGATCATTAATTGATGGAATAACTAAGGTAACTGTTGTTCCTAAACATTCTTTACTCACTAAGTAAATTTTTCCTTGATATAAGTCAACTAAATTTTTAACAATTGATAATCCTAGCCCTGAACCAGAGAAATTATTGGTATTTTCACCTCTATAAAAAGGTTGAAATAGTTGTTTTTGATCATTTGCTAAAATTCCAATTCCTTTATCTTTGATAGTAAAGGTGATTTGTTGATGTTTACAAGTAATTATTAAATTAACTGTACTATTACTAGGCGAATATTTCAAAGCATTATCTATTAAATTATCTAATATAGGTTCTAGAATAGGTTGATAAATATGAACCTGTGAATAATTACCTTTGACAGTAATGTTAATCTTTCTATTACCATGAATAATTTGTGTTTTTTTTATAATATCTTGACAAAATTTTAATAGGTTAACTCTGCTAATTGTTAAGTTAACTTTTCCAGCTTCTATTTGTAGCAATAAGTAAATATTATCTAGGGTTTTAGTAATTTCTTGTGTGGCTATTTGAATATTTTCTGCACAACTGATAATTATTTCTTGGTTTGATTTATCCAAATTTCTCTGAATCAAACTATTAGAAAAATAAATAACATTGAGTTGGTTACGCAACTGGTGGCAGATGGTAGCTAAAATTTGTGATGAAACTGTATTTTGTGGTTGTGATAACTCTAAGTTTTTGGATAACTTGAGTGATGAACAGTTAAGCTGTTTCAACATTATGTTGTCAAAGCTCATTTTTATATTAGCCCCTGATAGATTAAAAATAATTGATCCTTAGTGTGATTTTAAAATTGCAAAAGTTTAGTGTGTTAAATTTGTTAATTTTAATGGTTGATTTGAAAATTTTTCAACAGTTGTAGTGATTCACAAAGTTATGGTTAAGATCAGTTCCATTTCCTTAGCTAACCAACATATATGGTACATGACGAATTTACTTACAGTCTATATGATTATCTATTGATAATATTTTATAATTTTGCATTGATCTATCATAGGATGGATTAAACAATATCTAAATGTATCATACATCTTTCCAAAGACATAGTTTGTTAACAATTTTTTGTTAAATATATGCAATCTTCCTCAAGATAGATAAAGTGTAAATAATTATTGTTTTGATGTATACATAAAATCTCTTAACAATTAATTTTCAAAGGTTATGTTAAGAAATAAAGTATTGGAAAACTCCAACAGCTAAATAATAGACATATAAATCTAAAAATAAATCATTTATTCTCTAGCTGCCTTTAAGTAAGCTGGATAGTAGAAGTAGGTTATTAAGTATAGTTACTGCTATATAAACTTAGCTTCTGGCAAAATAAAATCACTATTTCCTCAGCTAGATATTAATTTCAGCATGATTGACTTTGATTAAAATTGTGCTGATAAATTGATATGTAAAAATTCTGAATTGTGTGGAATTCAGATCATCCATGAATAGGAGTGCATACCATGAGTCAAAATATCACTGATGTTAAACCTAAGATTAACAAGAAAATTAATACCGAGCAGATAGAACAAATTATTAAGGCGATTATTGCTGGAAAATATTCTTGGGCTTGTGTTTTGTTATTACGTTTTTCTGGACTAAATCCTATTGATTACATACCCTATCGTACTTATATCAGATTGCTTAAAAATAACTGTTTAGGTGGAAATTATCAGGAAAAAGAAGATAGTAAAAAAGAAGAAATAAGTTTTAATTTGAAATCTAGATGGGTAAGATTTTGAATATCTAGTGAAAAATTAATTCTAGGATATTGGGCATTTATTTTTTAAGATTAAAATGCCCCTTTAAGCGGTAAATTATCAATATATACAGGGATTTACAGGGATATTTTTACCGCTAAATTTAAGGAAGATGGGAATTTCTGAGAACTTAATTATTAGCTATTCAATGGGAATATGATGTATTCAATGCTTATGTCTAATAGCTCTTCACAATCAATTCTGAAAGAGATTGTCTGGCAGAAAAAAATTGAAGTTGCTCAAATTCAACAGGAAATGTCTATTGCATCTTTGCAACGTCAATTAACTGCTGCTCCTACTGTGAGGGATTTTTTTACTGCTATACAGCAGAGTTTTTATAAACCAGGTGTAATTGCAGAAGTGAAGAAAGTCATTTCTCCTCATGATGGGGTGATATTAAATTATGATTTTGATCCTTTGGCGATCGCAAAATCATATCAGCTTGGTGGAGCGACTTGTATATCTGTGGTGACTGATCAAAAGTTTTTTCAAGGTGGTTTTGATCATTTGCGTATAATTCGTCATCGTATTAGCGTACCACTTTTATGTAAAGACTTTATTATTGATCCTTGCCAAGTTTACTTAGCAAGATCCGCCGGTGCAGATGCTGTTTTATTAATAGCTGCAATTTTGACAGATGCAGAAATAAGCAATTTATTGAAAGTAATTCACTATTTAGGAATGAATGCTGTAATTGAAGTGCATAATTTAAGTGAATTAGATCGGGTACTCAAATTAGAAGATGTCAGGATTATATCTATTAATAACCACAGTTTAGTAGATTTTACAGTTAATCTGAGTACCACTCAGCAATTAATAGCAGCTAGGAGATTACAGTTACAAAATTTAGGTATTTTAGTCATTAGTGAATCAGGAATTGAAACCCCTGCGGATATTTCTAGAATGGATGAAGCGGGTGTTGCGGCTGTTTTAATGTCAGAGGTTTTATTACAAGATCAAAATTTAGAACTGGCTGTAAAAAACGCACTCAAGCATAAAATTTATAGCTACAGGGATGTCATGAAAAAATAATTGTAGATTGTTAATGTTCAGATATAAACTGTACATTAAAAGTAGTCAGCTATCTAAATAAAACTTCATCATTTATGGCGTGCTAATTATCTAATTTTTTATTTTTTGATAGAGAATTTACGCGCTATTTTCAGAAGTTAAAATTCTGGCTGACTACATCTAATACTACTCACAATTTAGCTCAGTTTATTGTTGTACAATCTCCTACTTTTGATGTTTATTTCCTGCTCAGATAGGAGTTGTATAATATTCACTACATTGGCAAAATTAGGGATGTAAAATTAGGGAAGTTCACCGCGAGATTTTAATTTTTCTATAGCTCTTTCGGCTGCTTCTTTGCCATATTTAATGCCAATTTGTGTAGAATCTTTTGTAAGTTGTGGCAGTACATTGAGAGTTTTCTTACCCAGAGGAGTTTGATAAAAAGCAATCATACCTTTAATCTCCTCATCGGTAAAATACTTGTCATATAAAGGGATATATTCATTAAATATATCATCCGGTTTAATTTCCGCTATAAAGGCTTTCCAGAAATTTGCAGGTAAATTCGGGTATTGAGATTTCATGGTGCTGAACATATCATTCAACATCTGTTGAGTCATAGCTTTTGCACCTGTAATTTCTAGTAATTTTTTGATATTGTTAATTTTCTCAGTTTTGTTAGCATTAGCGATAAGTTCCTGTTTATGAATAGAAGTTTGCGGTGATGTTTGAGCAAAAGCCGGTGGGTTGATATTTGCTGTCAGTGAAATTAGCACCGCTGAAATTAAGAATTGTGTTTTCATAACTGTTGATTTCCACAAGTGTTAGATTTTCAAACCTGTACTCATGATAACCTACATTTATGTAAAAATCACTAAGTCCATACTTTCAGAAGTATAAAATACGTTACTTATAGTTACTGATAATTACTTATAGTTTTGTATCCACACAGATTTTACCGCTGACTGTTGAAGTTGACTATAATCTTTAATCACCTTTAAACTGCCCAAACTAGAATCAACACAACCACTAATTACACCCCCTAATAAGGGAATTTGTTGTAAATATTCTAAAGCTGGTTTTGTGATTAATTCACCAGCCATTAAAATGGGAATACCGGGGGGATAAGGACAGACATTTTCTGCACAAATTCTATTTAATGTTTTTTCTAGGGGAAGAGTTTCCGTATCAGCAAAAAAAGCCTCACGGGGCGAAAGGCATAAAGTATTTCTAATCATAGCAATATTGCCATATTTATATATATCATGCTGATTGGTCAATTTGGGACTTTGAGATAAATTCTGTAAGCCTGTAATCAATGATTCTATATCCGATTTATTGTTACCCAAGCTAATAATAAAAATCAGATTTTGCAAAGATGAAAATTCTGGTGTTAACCCATTTTCATTAATAAAATCCTCTGCCGCAAAACCTGTAATTCCCAACTGAGAGACATTCACAGTTAACCTAGTTTTATCCAAATCAAAAAAGCTACTATCTTTATTTTCAGGAATATCTAAAACCGATAAACCAGGAATTTTATTAATTTTCCGGCGTGCTGCACTTGCTAAATATAAAGTTTCCAACATTAAACTTTCCCCATTCATCGCCATTTGGTGTCGTGCAGCATCAAGGGAAGCTAAAAGTACAAAACTCGGACTTGTAGATTGAACTAATTGTAATGCTTTATTTAATCTATCAATATTAATTCTTTCCCCTTGTAAATGTAACATAGAGGATTGAGTCATTGATCCCAATGTTTTATGAATAGATTGTATGGTAATATCAGCACCTGCGGCTAAAGCTGAGGTAGGTAAATGGGGATGAAAATGAAAATGTGCGCCATGTGCTTCATCTACAATTAGAGGAATATTATATTGATGAGTAACTTGGGCAATACTTTTTAAATCGCCGCACACACCGTAATAAGTAGGATGAACCATTAACACAGCTTTAGCATCAGGATGTTGAGATAAAGTTAACTGTAAATCCTCTAATTTGATACTGTGGGCAATATCTAAATTATCATCATATTCAGGATAAATAAAAATAGGAATTGCCCCAGAAAGCACTAAACCAGAAATTACAGAACTATGAATATTGCGTGGTAAAATAATTTTATCCCCCATGCTACAAGTAGCCATAATTGCGGCTTCAATACCACAGGTAGAACCATTAATTAAAAAATAAGTTTTTTCTGCTCCAAAAGCATCGGCGGCTAATTCCTGTGCCTGTAAAATTGCACTTTCTGGTGTGAATAAATTATCTAATTCTGCTAATTCTGTTAAATCAGCTTTAAAGACATTTTCACCCAGCAAATCAGTTAAAATTGGGGAAATTCCCGCACCGCGTTTATGTCCAGGGGTGTAAAATGGGGTGTGGGTCCGAGAAATGGAAGTTTTGAGAGCATCAATGAGGGGGGTTTGATTTTGGTAGAGCATTTTTGGTTTAATTTAGAGGTTAGAGCTTGATGTAAAAATTGATAAATTATCGCATATAATTAACTAATAAGCTATATTATGTTCTGATTAAACTCTATGCCGACTAAATTTACGACAGAAGAAGAAGTAACTTTTTTTGAAGAAGAGGAAGATCAAGAAATTGAGCCTCAATCTCGTAATAAGTTAATTCCTGTATTAGAGGAAATATCGAAAATCGTTGTTTCTAGTAGTGATTGGACAACGGAAACAATCCTTAATCAACTTGTGCGGGATAATATACAGCTAAATCCACAATTTCAAAGACGAGATGCCTGGAATATAACTCGCAAAAGTAGGTTCATAGAATCACTTATAGTTGGATTTCCAGTCCCCCAAATAGTATTAGCTGTGAATCGTCAAGAAAAAGGTAAATTTATAGTTCTTGATGGCAAGCAAAGATTGTTAACTATCCTGCAATTTTATGGTAGGAGTGAAAAAACTAAAAACAATGCTTTTGCTTTAAAAGATTTAGAGTTTAGACGTGATTTAATTGGTAAGAACTATGATGATTTTCAGAATGATGTAATCTTGAGTGATGATCTTAATGCTTTAGACAACCAAACTATTCGGACTATATTAATTCGGAATTGGTATAGTGAAGATTTGCTATATAAAATGTTCCTGCGCTTGAATGTAGAAAGCACTCCATTATCTCCTCAAGAACTCAGACAAGCATTACATCCAGGCGATTTTATCAATTTCTTAGATGATAAATCAGTTGAAAGTAAGGCTTTACGGAAAATCTTAAAATCACCCAATCCTGATTTTCGGATGAGAGATATGGAGTTACTATTACGTTATATAGGATTTCATTATTTTTTATCTGAATATAGAGGAAATCTTAAAAAATTTCTTGATATTACTTGTGAAAATCTTAATAGAGATTGGGAAAAAATACATGATGATGTTGAAAATGCAGTTAATCAATTCGAGGAAGCAGTAGAAACAACTATTAATATATTTGGAGGTAGTTTCTCTCGTATGTGGTTGGGTAATAAATATCGCAGCCAGTTTAATCGAGCAATTTTAGATGTAATGGTTTTCTACTTTAAAGATGAGACTATAAGGGAATCTGCTCAAAGAAATAAGGAAAAAGTTGAAGAAGCTTTCAAAAGCTTATGTTCATCCAACAGTAACTTTAAAGAAGCTATTGAAGGAACAACCAAGAACATTCGAGAAACTTACAATCGTTTGAGATTGTGGGGTGAAAGTCTATTAGAAGTTTTAGATGTAGAGTTTAACCTACCTGAACTCGTTGATAATCGGATTATTTTTAACGGGTTGAGATAAGGTATCTTGCTATAACTATGCCAAAATCAGTTAGATTCCGCATTTTAACCAGGGAGTTAAATAGGGTAAAAAAGCAATTTCTACCTAAAATTAGTCCTACCGGTTTATATTCTGATAGACAGTTAATGAGAACTCTTGCATATAGAGTTTTAGCTCATGCTGAAATTGAATCTTACTTGGAAGATAGAGCTTGGGAAGTAGTTTTAAATGCGAAAACAGCTTGGGATAGTACGGGTAAGACATCTCGAACTCTGATATGTCTACTTGGTTTCTCTGGTTTAACTATGGATAAACCATCAGACACACTTAACAGAGGTCGTAACATAAATCAAGATAATCACGATAGACGACTGAAAATAAGCAAGAAAATAGATTTAGCTATTAATAATTTTCGGTGGGTTAAGGATAATAATCATGGAGTAAAAGAAGCTAATATTTTGGCATTACTATTACCAATAGGTATAGATAGTAATGATTTAGATCCTGCTTGGCTGGCTACCATGAATACATTTGGAGAAAAACGAGGTCTTGTTGCACATACTTCAGCTACATTGTACATGACTATTCAACCACCAGATCCCGCAACTGAACTAAATACGGTAAAGCAAATTACTCAGGAGCTTTTAAGAATTGATGGATTAATTAATACTTTAATGATATAAAGTTGACAGTGTAATTAAGTAGACAAAATCAATGACAATGAACTTCCAAGACATCAAATCTATTAAACAAAAACTATTCACAATCATCAAATTTATTTCCATACCCTTGATTACTTTGGGAATGGGATTAGAAATATGGAACATCCAAACATTAACAAATAATACTCAACTACCAAACTTACTCAACCCCATTTTAATCCTAGTTCATATTGCCCTATCAGCACATTTGATAGAAGGAATCATAGCTCTATTTTACGCACATAAAAAAAATCAACACCCCATCAAATACGCAATTTATACATTTTTTGTGGGTACAGTGGGTTTATTAGAATTGTGGGAAAATAATGATACCTAAAAGATTTTTCCCAGGTTCTATTAATTCTCAACCCATTTGAATTATCCTTATAAATGCAACCAAAATCTAGAAATCGAAAATGTTAAGAGCCGGAATAGTCGGACTTCCCAACGTCGGAAAATCAACCTTATTTAACGCTGTAGTCGCTAACTCCAAAGCTGAAGCGGCTAACTTCCCTTTTTGTACCATTGAACCCAATGTTGGCATTGTCTCAGTACCAGATGACCGGTTAAATGTTCTAGCAAAGATCGCTAGTTCTGAACAAATTATACCCGCTCGCGTTGAATTTGTTGATATTGCCGGTTTGGTAAAAGGTGCAAGTCAAGGTGAAGGTTTAGGTAATCAATTTTTATCCCACATCCGCGAAGTTGACGCAATAGTTCATGTAGTGCGTTGTTTTGAAAATGATGATATTATCCACGTTGCTGGTTCAGTTGATCCAGTGCGAGATATTGAAATCATTAATTTAGAATTGGGTTTATCAGACTTAGCGCAAATTGAAAGACGTATTGAACGTACCCGCAAACAAGCACGTACCAGTAAAGATGCACAATTTGAAATTACAGTTTTAGAGAAATTAGTAGCAGCTTTAAATGAAGGTAAATCAGTCCGTCAAGTCACTTTAAATGAAGAAGAAGCTACCATTATTAAAGGCTTAGGACTACTTACAAATAAACCCATTATTTATGCGGCTAATGTTTCCGAAGATGACTTAGCAACGGGTAATGATTTTGTAGAAAAAGTGCGAGAAGTTGCAGCACAAGAAAACGCTCAAGTGGTGATAGTTTCTGCTCAGGTAGAAGCAGAATTAGTAGAATTAGCCGAAGAAGATAAAGCCGATTTTCTGGAATCTTTAGGAGTAAAAGAAGGCGGTTTAAAATCCTTAATTCGTGCTACTTATTCCTTATTAGGTTTGCGGACATATTTTACTTCTGGACCGAAAGAAACCCGCGCTTGGACTATTCATGCGGGAATGTCTGCACCTCAAGCAGCAGGTGTAATTCACTCTGATTTTGAACGTGGTTTTATTCGTGCAGAAACCGTTGCTTATAATGACTTAGTAACTCATGGTTCAATGAATGGTGCTAAGGAAAAAGGGTTAGTAAGAAGTGAAGGAAAGGAATATATTGTACAGGAAGGAGATGTGATGTTATTCCGATTTAATGTTTAGGTAAAGAGGTGACAGGTGACAGGTGACAGGTGAAATTTCTCGTTCCTATACTCTGTATGGGAATGAATTGTAGAAGGCTCTGCCTTAATTGTAAAATAGAGGTAGAATCTCTTGATGGCATTTCCAGTCTGAGACTGGGAACGAGATAAAATAGAATAATAAAAGAAGTTAGGGATCTTTGTCTATCTTTATTCACCTATCATATAAACAGAAGCACCCATATTTTCATCATCTGTTCCTACTATTATTCCACCTTCCGCACCAGGAATAATTTCTAAACCTTCGATTTTATGATAATTATTTCTGTAAATAGGAAACAGTTGTTGATTTTGTCGCCATTCTATTTTTTTATTATCATTAAAACCTAAATAACCCGCTACATAAACCGCAGATGCAAATGGTCCATTATCACCATTATCATTAGCTGTACTAATATAAACAATTCCGGCATTATCTATTTTTAAATCGGAAATATGTCGGACTTTACCATCAGGAAATGGTACAGTAAAAGTAGCTGAGTTAATGTTATTGATTTGATATTTATTGATGTCGAATTTTCCCCAATAAATCTTTGCTGGTTCTTTTCCTGCTCCACGATGCGCCCAAACTACAATTAATTGATTATCTATTTTTTGTAATGCAAAAGATTCAAAGTTATCATTTTTATCAATTTCAGGTAATTTGAATTCTTTAATTATAGAAGCAGTTTGATTTTTAAATTCTAATTTTATATGATACCCTTTACCATCACTGGATAAGGCGATAAATTCATTATTATTTCTGTTAGGAATAGTTGTTAATGCTTCTAAATCGTTAGGTAATTTAATCTTATCAAATAGCAAAATTAAAGGCAAATATTCAGGTTGTTTTTCACCTTGAATACTAATAATTGCTAATCTTCCTTGATTTGATTTTTTGTTATCATGAACTATTAAAAAGTTTGATTTTTCCCTATTTTGTTCTATTAAAGCTATCCCGCTAATACCATATTCAATACCACCACGTACAGGTATAAAATTTTGGTTTTGGGCTAATACGGGTGGAGATGTTAATAATTCACCTACATATAAAACAGTAATTAATGATATAAAAAAATTCAACATGATCAATTTGTGAAAGTAAATGACTAACGACTAATAACTAACGACTAATAACTAATTTAAGCAATACTTCCCCGTTTTCTTGCTTCCTTGTAAGAAGTTCCAATATTTTTAATACCCGCTTTAATCATTTCCCTTTCTAACATGGCAAAAAAGTGATTTTTGTCACCACTTCTTACCACAGCTTGATTATGTGCCTCCGCAATTGCCACAGGATAACCGTATCCTTTTTGTACTTGGGCTAACATTAATCCTAGTGCTTGATCTAGCATTTGAGAATTATTTGCTACCCAGGCAGGAAACTCTATCCGGGCAATTTCTGTACCCACATGAACATAACAAAAATAGATGGTTTGGTGTTCATAATGTTGTAAAATCCGGTTATTACTGCGCCATATCGCTCCCCTTTGTCCCGGTTTTAGTTGGGTTGTCCATAAAGTGGTATCTCTTAAAGCATCAAATTTTTTACAAGGTACATAGTCTAGTTGATCCGGGCAATATGTTATACAATCAGGGTGAGAGTGGGGACAGGCTAACAATCGGAGAAAGTTCGTAGATTCAATGTTACGAGCAGCACTAAGATAACCAATGATGGGTATTTCGGCTTTGTGTAATTGTTCCCATGCTTCTAAAATTGGTGGTAAGATGCGATCGCGTGCATCCATCGGTAATTGATCTAAAAACCAGTATATTAACGAACCATCCACCATTGCTAAAGCGGGAATTTCGGTTTTTACACTACAAGCTAGTTCAGCTAATACCGTAATTTCCGAAGCTGTACGGCGGTGACTCATCCATTCTTCTGTTCTTAAACCCCACTGACGAGCGATATACAAATCTTCCGGTTGATAAAATACTTCCGGTAAACTATCTAAAAGTGGGTGTTTATTTTGACCATAGTGTAAAACAACCCTACCAATATTTAATAAGTAACAATAGGCAATTTCATGATGGTTAGGGGCAATTTGTGAACCATCTGTAGAGATGACAGTGTGAATTTTTGGAGGTACAGGAATCTCTATACAAGTTTCTAAAGGTTCGGTGGGTGTAGCATTAGCAAAAAGTAGGCGATCGCGCCATTTTTCCTGAGTTGCTATCAATTCATCTTGACATTCAACCGCTTTTTGTAAATACTCTTTTGCTAACTCTAAACGACGGTTACTTTCAGCAACTTCTGAAGAAAGATGCTGACTTAAACCTTGCATTTGTCCCGCTAATTTTGTTAAATCTAGCATAATTAGTTATTAGTTATTAGTCATTAGTTATTAGTTATTAGTTATTAGTTATTGGGAAAATAATCTTACCTAGTCACCAGTCCCCAGTCCCCAGTCACCTATAACCACATAGAAAAATCTTGAGAAAATTGATCTAGCGAAATTAACTGAATGCGATCATCATCTTTTCCTGCTTCCCGTTCTGATTGAGTATTATAACCCCAATCTGCTAAAAATAGTTTAACATCTCCTAAATCTGATTGTTTTTTTACCAATTCTAAAGTTTTAATTCTATCTTCTATAAACCATAAATTTTCATCTTTAATTTTTTCCTGTGCAATTAACCCTCGCAAAGTTTCATATTTTGGGCGTTTTACTTCCTTCCCAAAAATCGCTGTATCAGCTAATTCTAAACCTTCTCGCTGTAATAACTGTTTCACAAACCGACTTTCTTTAGTGGTGACAATAAATATTTTTACTTCACTTTCAATAGTCTTTTTTAATCTTTCTATTACTCCTGGATAAAATTTATGTAAACTTAACCAACTATCTAAATCTTTCTCGATCCATTCATCCCGCAAACCGTCTAATTTTTTCATAATTACTGATGATTCTAGCTGATTTGCTGCTAAAATCTGTGGTGTAATATTTGCCCAATTCTGTAGAATCTCTTCATCTGTAAAACCATCAATTAATGCTTTAATTAAAACCGGCATTTCCCACCCAGTTTCAATTACAGGACGTAAATTATAAAATCTTTGAGCTAAATTTGCTGATGGTGTATTATTACTAGGTTTCCAAATTTGACAATAGGTACGCCAAGCTACTTCAAAATATTCAATTAGTCCATCACAAACTACACCATCAAAATCTAAAGCTAAAATTTTAGGACTAATTGTAGGATTAATTTTGGTATTGTTTACTGTCATGGTTTTGAGGTGAAAAACTGCTGTTTTTAGCTTACCTGAACTGGAACTAATTTTTTGTATCAGTTATCAATAGGGAACAGCTATCCGTCAGCTTTTTACATTCAAACTTTCTACCTCCTGTCAACTAGACCTAACGCAAACTTAACAAATCCTAATTAATCAAACTGAATTTGTTTTCTGTTACGTTGTAATTGCTTTCAAAGCAAATGTATCTGCTTGTAAGATTCCTCAGCAGAAATTTTACCACCGGTTTGTAAATTACAAATGTAGTTTACTCGTTGAGAAAACTCTTGCAGATGTTCATTAAATACTAAATATTCTTCCTTTAACTGACCATGATAGGGATGATGAGAATACAAAAAATCACATAATTCACACAGGAAAGCGGGAGCATCCCAAATGTGTCAGTTTATTTTTTGTCTGAGTTCAAAACTTGAAATTAACGAACCACAAAGGACGCAAAGAACACAAAGGTAAGAAATGTCCACATTCAAATGCTAGATATATAGTAGTTTTTGCTACCACGAATATTTATACCAGTTGAGAAACTGGCATTTAGTGTAATTATATCACTGGGTGTGATTAGTTATATTTTGGGAGACAGTAAAAAAATCTACTCAATAAATATTATGAAGATCAAGTTCACTTTAGCTGTAGGAACTATGTTAGTTTGTGCTTTGGGATTTTTTAACGCAAGAGCTATTGGGACACCGGAGAAAACACCAAAAACTTTTACAAAATGGTGTCAACAAAAATCAACTTTACCTCCACAAACAAAACGCACAGTTGACGTATTATTAGAAATTGCTGAAACTAAAGATTGCAATCAAGCGAATCAAACCCTTACTCAACGCCAGGAACTAAACTTGAGAGAAAAACGAATCAGTGATATTAGACCTTTATCAAGTCTCACTAATTTGATTTCTCTTAACCTTACTACCAATAAAATTAGTGATATCCAACCTTTATCCAATCTGACTAATTTAACTTCTCTTTCTTTAAATGGCAATAAAATCAGAGATATTAAACATTTATCAAATCTAACTAAATTAAATTCTCTTTTTCTCGATGCCAATGAAATTAATGACATCAAAAGCTTGTCAAATTTGCATAATTTAACTAATCTCACGCTGAGAGGAAATCAAATCACGAATCTCAAGCCTTTATCTAATTTGAAAAACCTAACTCATCTTGATATTGGTCATAATAAAATCAGTGATATTCAGCCTTTATCTAATTTAAAAAACTTGATTTACCTCAACCTTTTCACTAATAAAGTTAGTAATATCCAGCCTTTATCTAATCTTACAGAATTAAATGATCTCCGACTTGACTTAAATCAAATCAGTGATGTTACACCTTTATCTAAACTGAGGAAATTAATAACTCTCAGCTTAGAATCAAATAAAATCAATAATGTTAAACCTTTATCTAATCTGCTGAATTTGGAGTTTCTGTTACTCTCCAAAAATAAAATCAGCAATATCCAAGACTTATCTACTTTGAAAAGATTGCAGTTTCTACGTGTTCAGAATAACCCACTTATTTCTAAAAAATGTCCTATTGAACCCAATAATTGTAGCTTTTAGTAATCCTGTCAGGCAGGGAGCAGAGGGAAGAAAAGTCGTTTTGATTCCAAAATATTGAATAATTTATTTTTTGGAGTTCCCTAAATGTACAACAGATGAAAGCGGAAAATATCCGACTTCTTATTTGGGGCTTACTGAAAAAATTCAAGACTCCTGACTCCTGACTAAAAAGAGCAACCACAGGGGGTTGCCCCTACGACTATTGCATTTCCTCTAATACCTGTTTAATCACATCCGTAGGTACTTCATCTGTTAGCTTGACTTCACCTATTTGGGTAGGTAAAACAAACCGCACTTTCCCAGATTTGACTTTTTTATCTAACTGCAAAGCATCAATAAGTTCACCAATATCTAAACCTGCTGGTAATTTTGTGGGTAAACCTGCTTTTTTAATCAATGCGTTTTGACGTTCTGTATCTTCTTTTTGCCAAAGTCCTAACTTCACAGCAATTTCACCAGCCGCTATCATACCAATACCCACAGCTTCACCATGTTTAAACATTCGATAATTGGTTAAACTTTCCACAGCATGGCCGATAGTATGACCATAATTCAAAATTGCCCTTAGTCCAGATTCTTTTTCATCTTTGCTAACAACTTCTGCCTTCGCTTGACAAGAATGAGTTAATATGTAATTTATCAGGTCGGATTTTACATAGCGGAGTTGGTCAAGGTGCTTACTCGCTTCCAATTGAGTAAACAATTCAGCGTCCCAAATTACGCCATACTTGATCACTTCCGCCATTCCCGCCCTAAATTCCGCTGCTGGCAAGGTTTTTAAGACTTCAGGATCTATTAATACTAAGCTGGGTTGGTGAAATGCACCAATTAAGTTCTTACCGTGAGGATGGTTAACACCGGTTTTTCCGCCTACAGATGAATCTACCATTGCTAATAAGCTGGTAGGTACTTGGATAACGTTAATTCCTCTTAACCAGGTAGCAGCGGCAAACCCAGTCATATCACCAACCACACCACCACCCAAAGCAACCATTGTAGAAGAACGTTCTAACCGATGTTCTAAAGCAACATCATATATTTTTTGGATAGAGTTAAGGGTTTTGTAGCGTTCCCCTGGTGGGAGGTTGTAGTGAACCACATCAAAACCAGCATTTTTCAATGAGGCGATCGCCCTTTCCCCATAATGTTTAAATATCATCGGGTTAGAAACCAGCAACACCTTTTTACCCAGTTTTAAACCCGTCATCTGTTCACCCAGTTGATCTAAACTTCCCGGTGCAACAGTGATTTCATAAGAATTTTCTGGTATATCTACTTTAATTACAGAACTCATCTAAAAACCCTGATATAATTAAACGTTTGCGTATTTTACCCCAGTTTGGTTACTGGTGACTGGTGGTTAGTGACTGGTGACTGGGTAAACAGTAATGCAGCTAAAAAATCCAATCTTTCTCATATTTTCCATATTTCTCATATTTTTAATTCTTGTGGTGCGGGCATCTTGCCCGCTAGACTTATATTTAGTGAACTAATTTCTGGAGTAATACAAATGGCTGTAGTTGAATACATTGTATTTTTAGGCGCGTTTTTGGGTATTGCCGTTGGTTTAATGTTTGGTCTACGTTCTGCAAAGATCATCTAATTCCCAACTAATTAAACTAAATCCCTAAAAAGCCGATTCTAAAGAGAATTGAGGAAACATAACCTCATTCTATCGTACAAAAGCCCCCCTTTTTAAGGGGGGTTGGGGGGATCTAAACATTTAACAACTTATCTGTTAACCCCCGCTTCTCAAACGGTGGACGCATTTCCAAACCCAACAGATTCAACATATCCCGATCTGCATCATAATCAGGACAGGGAGTAGTCACCGTCAACATTTTGTTATCATCACTGGAAAAAATCGAATTTGCACCCGCCATAAAACATAAAGCTTGTTCTACTTGGGAAAGTTTCGCCCTACCTGCACTTAAACGCACATCAGAAGTGGGCATAATAATTCTAGCAGTAGCAATCATCCGCACCACCTCCCAAATCGGGACATCTGGCTGATTTTCCAACGGTGTACCCTCAACCTGTGAGAGAATGTTAATCGGTACAGATTCGGGATGGGGTTGTAAATTAGAAAGGGTGTATAACATTCCTACCCGATCCTCAATACTTTCACCTAAACCCAAAATACCACCAGAACACACAGTTACATTGGTAGTGCGGACATTTTCAATGGTATTGAGGCGATCGCCATAGGTCCGAGTTGTAATAATAGTGCTGTAATATTCTGCGGAAGTATCCAAGTTGTGATTATAAGCATATAATCCCGCATCTTCCAACCGTTGAGCCTGACTAGCAGTTAACATCCCTAAAGTACAACACACCTCCAAACCCATAGAGGTAACATCTTTTACCATATCCAGGACTTCCTCAAACTGGGAATTATCCCGAACTTCCCGCCAAGCAGCACCCATACACACCCGACTAACACCGGTTTCCTTTGCTTTCTTAGCAATATTTAACACCGTATCCTTTTCTAACAGTGCTTCCGGTTTCACCTCCGTTTTATAGCGTGCCGACTGAGCGCAGTAACCACAATCTTCCGGGCAACCACCAGTTTTAATAGATATCAACTTACAAACTTGTATTTGCTTAGGATTATGGAATTGACGATGTACACTAGCAGCTTGATAAACAAGCTCTAGAAATGGTGTATTATAGATATCCAAAATCTCATTTTTTTGCCAATCGTAGCGTATTCCCACCGTGACTATCCTTTACTAAAATGTTACTAAAATACACAGAATTACAAGAAAATAATAATCTTAGTATATATATGACTCCTATTTTATTTTTGATAACCTAGCTCGGCGTAAGCCATAAAAAACACCTTACATCCATATTCTTTAAAACCCTATTCCCTATTCCCTATTCCCTATTCCCTGCTTATATATGAAATCAGAACTGCCACTAATTAAAACTGATCGTCTCATATTAAGGGTGGCCACTTCCGACGATATACCCCAAATTATCCGCTATTTTACAGTAAATAAAGATCATCTTACCCCATTTTCCCCAACTTGGGCAGAGGGTTTTTTTACACCAGAATATTGGCAATATCAAATTGAACAATATCACCTAGAAATCATACATGGTTGTGGTTTAAGATTCTTTATTTATCAGCAAAAGCAACCCCAAGAAATTATAGGTGTACTCAACTTTAGTAGTTTTGTACGTGGAGCAGCTAATTACTGTAATGTTGGATATAGTTTAGCAGCAACAGCCCAAGGTTATGGTTACATGACAGAAGCATTAAAAGCGGGTACAGAATATATATTTTATGACTTAAATTTTCATAGAATCATGGCTAATTATATGCCCCATAATCGCCGTAGTGGAAACGTGTTAAAAAGAGTAGGTTTTATCATCGAAGGATACGCAAGAGACTATTTATTAATTAACGGTAAATGGGAAGATCATATACTCACCAGTTTAACTAATTATGATTGGAAACCGTATTGAGAAGGTGACAGGTGACAGGTGACAGTGAACAGTAATAACTGATAACTGGGGATAATATTAACTCTGGCATCTTGCCTTTTGCCTTTTGCCTTTCCCTATTCCCTATTCCCTATTCCCTATTCCCCATAATGTAAGATCAAAATAACAACAATTAAAAACTACTAAAAATGACACTGGCTGAAATCTCACATCACACAAATTCTAGCAATCCTTTACTCACTCTCAACTATGAAAAATCCTTAGAATCATTAGGTAATGATTACTATGATGAAGTGACAGCAGAAGAATTTCCTCAACTTATGTTGCGTTGGCGTAATGATGCACTACTACCACGTTTAGGAGTAGATCCACAAATCGTAAAAGATGAAGACTTTATTAACGCTTTTGGAAAATTCCAAGGTAGAAAACCATTTTTAGCACTACGTTATCACGGTTATCAATTTGGGGAATATAACCCACATTTAGGAGATGGTAGAGGTTTTCTTTATGGACAAATACGGGGAATAGATAACGAATTATACGACTTTGGTACAAAAGGTTCAGGAAGAACACCATACTCCCGTGGTGGGGATGGAATGTTAACTCTCAAAGGAGGAGTCAGAGAAGTTTTAGCCGCAGAAGCACTACATCGTTTAGGGGTGAAAACTTCCCGTTGTTTAAGTATGATTGAAACTGGGTTAGGTTTATGGCGTGGAGATGAACCATCACCCACAAGATCATCAGTAATGATTAGAATGAGTAAATCTCATATTCGGTTTGGAACTTTTGAGAGATTAAATTATTTAAAACGTCCTGATTTAACTCAAAAATTGTTAGATCATGTGATCGCTGAATACTATCAAAATATTAAAAATGAAGCTGATAAATATGCTTTATTTTATGCCGAATTAGTGAAAAGAGTAGCAGAATTAGTAGCCCAATGGATGGCGGCTGGTTTTTGTCATGGTGTATTAAACACTGATAATATGTCTATTACTGGGGAAAGTTTTGATTATGGACCCTATGCTTTTATTCCCCACTATGATCTTTATTTTACCGCTGCATATTTTGACTATTATCGCCGCTATTGTTACGGTCAACAACCGAGTATTTGTCATTTGAATTTAGAACTCTTGCAAGAACCATTAAAGGCAATCATTGATATTCGTGATTTACAGAATGGGTTAAGTAAATTTGCAGAATATTATCGCTTAGAATATCGTCATTTAATGTTGAAAAAATTGGGTTTTGCGGATTTATCATTTCCCCAAGCTGATGATTTATTAGAATTAACAATTACTTTTTTACAAGAAAGTAAGGTGAATTATCATCAGTTTTTTGCTGATATGGCGCGGACATTTTCAAAACAATGGCGTGATGAACCAGGTTTAGTAATGAATGGTTCGGAAATTGTACCCGCTGTTGGTTCATTAGCTGTTTTTGACAATTGGTGTTTACTTTATCATCAAATTCTTAACAGTTTTGAACCAGAAAAAATAGAAATAATTGCTGAAAATTTAGCCAAATATAATCCTCAAGCTAATTTATTAAGACCTGTAATTGAGGAAATTTGGCAACCAATTGTAGAAGAGGATAATTGGCAACCTTTTTATGATTTAGTCCAGCAATTTCAGTAGCTAAATATATCAGCTATCAGTGGTAAATTTTTATAGTTTTGACTGATAGCTAGAGGCTTTTATATCTCAGCTTTTCCCCGACGCTTTAGCTTTACGAATAGCTTGTTCTACAAGTTCAATTAAACTTTGTGGAGTCATTTTTTCACTGGGAACGATAGTAGCAACTCCAATATTTAAGTTAAAATTTTTATCCCCTTGCAATTGAGGATAATTTATCTTGACTTTTTCTACTTGTTCCCTAATTAGTTTTCCTAAATAAACCGCACCTTTAGAGTCGGTACTGGGCAAAATGACAGCCAACTTATTGTTATCATAACGAGCAAATAAATCAGTTGACCTTTTTACTACTGATTTAATATTTTGAGCTAGTTCTTTGAGAATTTGATCCTTTAATGAATTATCTATTTTTTCATAAAAATCAAAGTTACATAATAATAAAGATAGAGGTATCTGTTTTTTTTCCAGTTTTTTCCACTGAGAATTCAAATATTCATTAAATGTTTTGCGGTTAGCTACCTTAGTCACAGGATCAAAAGTGATGACTGTTTGTAAATTCTGATTTGCGGAAACTAAAGTATTTGTGAATTTTATGTGTTCATCCATTTCTTTTGTCAGTGGTTGATTATGCTTATTTAATGGCTGATTATTATTGTTAATAACTAATTTACTTCTCACTTGTGTTAATACTTGATCTTCCTGAAATGGTTTAGTAATACAGTCGGTGATTGTCAGTTCAAAACTTCTGACTTTTTCTGCTATTTCCTGTTCAGTTCCCATAAATATAATCGGCACATTCACAGTTTTTGTATCACATTTTAGGTGTTGATAAACTGGATAACCATTAATTTCCGGGATATTGATATCTAAAATAATTAGATCAGGAGTTCGCTTTTTTGCAATATCTATTGCTTTTTTGCCATTGATAGCTTTTTTAACTTTAAATCCTTGTTTTTCTAAGAAATTAGCAAGTAAATGTAAATTCTCTAAACTCCTGTCAACTAACAAGATTAAAGTATTATTTTTATCTAATCGAGGTTTATATTTAGATATTGACAAAAGCATAGCTAATTTTACCTAGTTTAAGAGAGAAGTTATTTACCAATTTACTGTTTGAACTCGGTTGAAAGATATCCTAATTATTGATTAATAGGAGAACCTAACCAGAATAAATCCGTAGTTAAACCTAAAAATACTGATATCATTTGATTGCCTACATAAGTAGATACGTATTGTTTCATTTTGTATCACGTTACATAAACCAACATAGTTACAGTTCAATCCCATTAGATACTTACACTGACTTTTTTGGGAAAATCAGGATTATTAAGTCTTAAATGTGACATTGTATGTTAAATTAATTTTGCTTGGGTACTTATGTAGCTTTTGTCACCCATTCTGTAATACTGAATGATAGATTTTTCCCCGTCAGTCAATTCACTAGAATGTCTGTACTCAAATATACTATTAAATTGATAGTCTAAAAATGTACATTATTATCAGTATTTATCAAGTATAAATGTAATTTTTATTACTAGCAATAGTTAACCCCATAATTTCATTAATTATTATAAAAGTACCAGTTTTTATGAGGCTGTTGTAAAGAAAAACTTCAATCATCTAAAAAGTTTTTGATTTATTAAATCATATTGTCTGCAACAATTTTATTTCTACCTTGTGATTTAGCTGTATAAAGAGCTTGATCTCCTCTCTGAATTATCGTGTTGGGAAAAGTTTGTAAATTCGGGATAATTGTTGCTACTCCTATACTCAAAGTTACACAATTATCTACCTGAGACTGTTGATGGGGAATTTTCAGGTTATGTACTTTTTGGCGAATTTCTTCAGCTAAAATTACTGCGATGGAATTATCCTTATTAGGAAGAATAATAGCAAATTCTTCACCCCCATAACGAGCTAATAAATCTTCTGAATGATTAACAGACGTTTGAATTGTTTGAGCCACTTTTTTTAAACAATCATCTCCTGCTAAATGTCCATAGGTATCATTATATTTCTTAAAAAAATCTACATCACATAATAGTAAAGATAAAGGTAAATTTACTTGAGATAATATTTGCCATTGTAACTGTAAATATTCATCAAATCTTCTTCTGTTAGCTACTCCTGTTAATCCATCTAACATTGCAAACATTTGTAGTTGTTGATTCGCTGCTCGCAAAGCAGCTTCAACTTTTTGACGTTCCTCTATTTCTTGTTGTAAAATTTGATTTTGCTCAATTAGTTGTTGTTTTTGTTGATAAATTATTAACTGGTTTTTTACTCTTGCTAATACTTCTAATTCTTGGAAAGGTTTTGTTATATAGTCAACTCCACCAATTTCAAAAGCCATAATTTTATCTCTAGTTTGATCTAAAGCACTGATAAAAATGATCGGTATCTGAGCAGTTTGGGCTTGAGATTTTAACTGCTGACAAATTTCATATCCATTCATATCTGGCATATTAATATCTAGTAATATCAAGTCTGGTGGTTCTATTTGTGCTGCTTGAATGGCAATTTTACCATTGAGTGTTTTTTTTACTTTGAAACCTTGAGACTCTAAGATTTTAGACAGTAATCGTAAATTGTCTGGGTTATCGTCAATAATTAAAATTTGACATAAATTTTGTTTTTTATGGTATTCAGAGTTAGACATATTTTTATTAATTATTGTTATTTTTATAGTTGATGAGTTAATATCATTTAATTTAATAATTGGTTTCTAATTGCAAATTATCCACCAAATTATTTAGATGATCAGCTATTTGTTGATGTTTTTGAGAAACTTGTGAAAATAACTCATACAATTTTTTTGTGAAATATTAATAAGTATTGCTATATATTGTACTAAAAGAGTGATCAGTATTAACTTTGATGACTAAATCAACTTTGGGAGATTTAAGCAAAGGTTTAATAAATAGTTCTGGATGTAGCGATCGCCAAAAATAGTTGACAAATTCTTCAATTTGTGGATCATTCATTCCTGACTTACCAGTAGCAATCATTTTTTGTTCGGCTTGTTTACGCCATGTTAAGGAGCAACGATAATCATGGGGATCAAGGACTAGCAAGCTATCCAACCTTTCCCATACGGGTAAATAAGCTTTTAGCTGCTCATTCATATCACAAGCAAACACCCGATCTGCTTCTGTAATAATTGGTGGTGGTGCAGTAATGAAGACTTGGGGATCAATGGGTAGTACACCCACAAACCAACCTTCAAACAGAACTATATCAATGTTGGTAACAATTTCTGGGGTAGTGCGATCGCCAGCACCAGCATAGGCCGATTTATCAAAACGAGGAACTAGCACCGAACTCTTGCCTTGACGGATTTGATCAAGTAAACTTAAACCTAAGTTGATATCATGAGTTCCTGGGGGACCGCGCCAAATTAAGCGGGAATCTTGTTGCTGTAAAGCCAAACGCTCACTATAGGTTTTATATAAATCATCCAACGATAAACACAAGGTACTGTATCCCAACTGCTGAAGAATTAAACTCAGTCCTTGGCACATTGTGGTTTTACCAGTTCCTTGGCCACCTAAAATTCCCTGAACAAAAGCCCGATCAAGATTTTGACGACTCCCGGCGATTTTCATAGCCAAAGGTAGCCATAAATCCCACAGCACTTGTAGCATAGCCAGTGTGGGCATTTGTAGGTGAGTTTCGCAAAATTGCTGAAAAGTAGGAAAAACTAACTTGAGTAACTGCGATCGCTCCAGAACCACTTGAGAAACATTATCTTCAGTAATGTTAAAAACTTTAGCTCTCAGTGAATCTGCTAGTGCTGCTGTTTGTGCGGAAATTTGCCAAGCGGTATCCGTCTCACCTGTGAGCAAAAACTCATTCAATAAATCCTTGAGCATAAAGTTTACTCCTGATCAACAAGAACTCAACAAATCAAGAACCCAAAATCAAGAACCTAACTTAAAGGCTTCCAAAAATAGACTATAGATGAAACCCACTTTCAGAAAATTCAATGTTTCTACCCATAATGCTTGTTTAGCTAAAAAACCGCGACTATAAAATATCCTACTGGTAACTTCCGTCAGAATTACCAAAACAGCAGCAATGACAATATCTAAAGTTGCCTCCTGTCCAGCGGTGGTAGATACTGCTGATCCCAGAAAAAAACCAAACAGCCAACTAATTAACAGTAACGATAATCGTCGCCAAGGGTTAATAAACCATTGTCCCACTGTTTTGGCTGTGGCATCAAATAATTTGTTCAAACGGGTGTTTTGCATAAACGTGATCAGTAAAAGGAGAAATCAAACATCAAAAATCAACAATCAAACATCAAAAATCAACAATTAAAAATTGGTAAATTCTGGTCTGTATCTGAAGAAGTAAACAAGAACTAAGCAAAATTTTATCTCTAAAAACTAACACTATGAAACCTTATATGTATCGTAACCTAGCAGTAATTTCTTGTACATTAGGACTACTAGGACTCGTCGTAGGATGTTTAGGTGTAAGTGTTTCCTTTGAACCTGATCAACCAGAGATCATGTCATCATTAGTAGATGAAACACCCAAGGTAAATGAAACTGACTCAAGTCAAAAAATAACTCCATCCACTACTTCAAAAGCAGAAATTACTATTGATCCCACTCCCAGCAAAAACACAACTAACGAACCTGTAAAAAACCCAATTCCTGGCAGTTTAAGAATTAGTAATCAAACAGATCAACCTATACGCCTAGCCATATTAACGCAACAGTCCAAAAACCAGAAATCGTTAAAAAGCGCATCTCCTCGTAAAGATCAGTATAATTCCCCAGCCCATTGGGATTTTTACCCCCAAGAAGGTAGCCAACAGGGTTTAATTTTATCATTGCCAGAGGGTAACTTAAAACTAGAAAAAGGGGATATTTTAGTAGCCTTTGCCCAAGATGGTTCTCGCAACTATTGGGGACCATACATTATTGGGCAAACTCCCTTACCAAAATGGAATTCTCAAACCCAAGAATGGCAACTGGAAATAACTCCATAGTTCAGAAATTAGGGACGTTTTCATAACGTCTCTTTTATTTAAAAATAGTATTATTCCTATCATTAATCAATCGGGGATCAAGGTATATTGAACTAAATCAAAATATTTCTATACAGCACCTTTTTTGATCATTTCAAATCCATAAACATAGATATCAGCAACTTTATATCTTTTTTCTCTTTCTCGCCATGCAATCACACCAATTTCATTTAAAAAAGAAGCAAATTCTTCAAATTCTGCTATGTTTTGTGCTGATTTTTCCCATAGAGTAGATAATTCTTCTTTAGCTAAAAAAGCTGATTGTTGTTTGAGAGAATCAAAAAATCGAGTAAGATGAGGATATTCTTCTTTAATTTCATCACATCGTTGTTTTGAGGCTTTCTGCAATCCAATTTCTAAAGATTTACTGCGTAATAAACGATCTGTTGGTGTTTGAATTGATGATTTACCTTGATAACCTAATTCTTGTTCCTTTGCACCTGCTAGTAAAATGCTTAAACTTCGAGGAAAGGTAGTACCACTAGAATCGGTTAATCTTGCATGAACCCATCGAGATACATATTTAGCTTTGTCTCCTTTTCTCCGACGACTTCCCCAAAGTAATTCTAAGGCTTTATCAATTATTTCTTCACTAGCTTGATCTATACTTTCCACAGCAATAGGAGAAAACCTATCTACCAAATTCTTAAAATCTGGTGATTGTATTACTTGACGCAAAGCTAGTCTTAAAAAATCAACCCTATTCCATTGTAAAATCAGATCACGTCCAGTAAAATGACTTTTATTATCAAAAATTAACCGATTCCATATATCCTCTCTCAAGAAAATTTTAAATCTAATTTCTGTTAATCTGTTAGCATCACAAGATTGAACTAACTGGAATAATCCTGATAATGCAGATTGTCTTACTTCTCCCGCTTCAGAAAAATCTTCATCTAAATCATCATAAAGAAACCAAATTTTTTGACCTTTAGTTTTTAATTCTTCATGAATAATCATATTAATAGCATCTTTCACTATTAAACGTAGTTCAGATGTAGATAATTCTAACAAAGCATTAGTATTTTCAGCTTGCCATAGTTCTGGATGTAGATTATTAAAAAGTGATTTGATAGGAGTAAATTTTTCGCCTTTCTTTCCTTTTGGAAAAGTAAATAAATTTTCTTGATAACATCTGAGTAATAAATAAGCTCGCCAAAATGCTTCCCAAGTGCCAATATTTTCCTGTAACCGCTGATGAATAATCTGAAAGTCATCACGAGATGGACGACTTTCTTTAAATCTACCATGTGCTGATATAAATATAGTGTTATCTAATCTACCACGAGCTAGTTTTTTAGCAAAATTTTCATGTTTAAGAAATAGCCAGTATAATGCAGTTTTACCTGTTCCTTTTCTGCCTCTAATTAAACAAGTTGCATTATCCAAAAATTTATCAAAATCATTTGTACGCTGAAATAGTAAGCTTAAATCCTGTCTTTGATCCGCAGCATTTACTTCAGGAAAGTGTAAGCTTTCAATAATTTTCCAGCGTGTCTCTGAATTGGTTAAAATATTTGTTCTTTCAATTTCGTCGGTTTCTTCATCAATCAAATTTACAATTTTATTATAGTAATCCAGCAAAGCTTTTACAGGGTAATTATCAGCTAAGGCAATAGGTTGAAGATAGGGAATTACTAAAGGTTCTAATATTTCTGTTTGTTCATTATCTTCTATTTCAGATTCTTCATCTATGGCTATTTTTATTCCATTTACAAACGATTGATAAATTTCATTTACTTTATCAAGTTTTGTAACGTCGGGAACAGGAGAGAACACAAAGTTGATGGATAGATTTTCTAAGGTATTTAGTGAATTTAATAGTAATTTTATACCTTGTTGATTTTGTTCATTAGGGAAAAGAAATATAATTGCTTCGTCAGCAGCTTGAATTAATGATAAAGCACCCCATTGATTAATTCCAGTGCGAGAATCAATTAATATAACATCAGGTTTTAACTGTTCATAAATTTCTCGTTTGAAAACAGACCATAAATTTTCATTACCATCAATAACAGTGGTAGCATGAAGATCATCTACTTTAGAGATATAGTCAAGACTCAAACAACCAGCAGGAACAACAAATAATCTTCCCGTAGCATTTGGTATTCTAACTTCACCAAATATGTGAGTAATTAAAATACTTGGTTCTACTTCTTCTGGTAAATAGGAACGCTCATAAAAATAGTCAACAATCCCATATTTTGGCTGTGGGTTGAGGTTAAATGCTGTACTTAAACCCGGTGCTTCTAAATCTAAATCTACAGCTACAACTTTACGTCCTCTTAATGCTAAAATCCAAGCCACATGAGTTAATGCTGTAGTGCGTCCTACTCCACCTTTAAAGGAATAAAATGTAACTGTTCTAGGTAAACTAGGTTGACGTTGAGGTAAGGTTAATTGATTCTGTGGATTTGCTGCTTGGATAGCTAAATCTTGCCAGGTTTGTATTAAATTTATATCAGAAATTACTGTAGGTGAAATATTAAGTGAATCTGCTTCTTGAGGTGTATATAGAGATATAAAACCAGGCGATAAACTATAATTTTGTGATTTCAGTAAATCAAAAATTTGTTCTTTGCGTTGAGGAATAGATAAACCTAAAAAATTATTACTAACAATAGTTAAATTTAATAAACCTGATGTAGAAATATTGATATCAACCCATTCCTGGGAGTTATTATGTACATATTGATTTCTGATTTCCTGCTTTAGTAATAACTTCCAATTTTCTTGCATTTTATCACCTCTTTACAGTTGAGTAGCTTGCTTGATTAACCAACTCTGAATATTTTTGTATGCGTATAACCAGAGTTTATAATTTGATTCATCAGGCTCAACACCAGAATAACGCAAATCTATAAAATGTTGACCCATTGGATTTTCAACTTGATCAAGCCATTTTCTAGCTTCTGCAAAATTATCAATTCTGTATTTAAGTTTATTATGTTGTTTCAAAATTTCCATGTAACTATGTGTTCTTAATTGTTCAGTGTTAACGCCAGAGACAGTATTACAAATAATTGATTTTAATAGACACTCAATGGTAATTCCACCAAAGTGCATAGCTCCTATTTTTCGCAAAGGCTTTAGTGTTTCAGTATCAGTATGGCGTTCAAAAAAAGCTGCCTGGTAATCTTCCATACTTAATAATTCAAATCAATCAAAATTTAAGCTTAATCAGTATATTACAAGATCAAAATTGTCTGATAAATTGATTTGTTTATTTTTATTCTCCTCCCCCTCTGTATCAGTTGCTTTAAGTCGGGAAACCCGCCCACAGCGCTGTCTCCCCAACGCACTGGGTTCTCTGTACCTGTGTAGTGAGATAATAAACATACCTCCATACACAACTGTACACAATTGTAAAAAACTTAACGCCGTAATTCCTGATGAAACCTGGCAAGCATTAGAGGAGATTGCCAAAAAAGAACAAAGAACCAAAAGCCAAATGGCCGCCATTTTACTAGGGGAAGCACTGATGCTGAAAATGGATCGAAACTATGAAGCGCAACAATCACAATTGCAAGAATTTCAAAGACAAACCCAGGAATTCCAAAGACAAAACCAAGAATTTCAACGCACAACAGGCGCTGCTCTAGAACGTATAGATAGAGTCTTAGACTACCTCCTCAGACAAAGCGGACAGAATTAACCTCTCTCTGCGTCCTCTGCGTCCTCTGCGGTTCGATAAAAAAATAGCCGCCCCCCAACGGAAGCGGCCATCATTCAAACTAAAAAGCGATATTAGTAATCGAAATCTCCACCCATACCAGCGCCAGCAGCAGGAGCAGCATCTTTAGGTTCAGGCTTGTCAACAATAATACATTCGGTTGTCAACACCATACCTGCGATAGAAGCAGCGTTTTGCAATGCAGAACGAGTTACCTTAGCGGGGTCAACAATTCCAGCTTCCAACATATCAACAAATTCGTTGGTAGCAGCGTTGAAACCAATGTTGAAATCTTTTTCTTTAACTCTTTCAGCTATTACAGCGCCGTTTTGACCAGCGTTTTCTGCAATTCTCTTCAGAGGAGCAGGTAAAGCACGAACGACAATTAAAGCACCAGTTAACTCTTCGTTAGCCAAGTTGCTGTTAGCCCAGGTTTCCAACTGAGGAGCGAGGTGAGCTAAGGTTGTACCACCACCAGGAACAATACCTTCTTCTACAGCCGCTTTGGTAGCGTTGATCGCGTCTTCCAAGCGCAGTTTCTTGTCTTTCATTTCGGTTTCGGTAGCTGCACCAACTTTAACTACAGCTACACCACCGGACAACTTAGCTAAACGCTCTTGCAGTTTTTCCTTGTCATAGGAAGATTCGGTTTCATCCATCTGACGGCGGATTTGTTCACAACGAGCTTTAACAGCTACTTCGTTACCTTCAGCAACAATGGTAGTGGTGTCTTTGGTGATGGTGATGCGGCGAGCTTTACCCAAACTTTCTAACTTGGTGTTATCCAGTTTCAAACCTGCATCTTCAGTTACCAATTGACCACCGGTTAAAACTGCGATGTCTTCTAACATTGCTTTGCGGCGATCGCCAAAACCAGGAGCTTTGACAGCAGCAACGTTTAATACACCGCGTAAACGGTTAACAACCAAGGTCGCTAAAGCTTCTTTTTCGATATCTTCAGCAATAATTACCAAAGGACGACCAGAACGAGCTACTTGTTCAAGTACAGGTACTAAGTCTTGAACTAAAGCGATTTTCTTGTCGGTTAACAAGATGAAAGGCTCATCAAAAACGGTTTCCATCCGTTCTGCATCGGTAGCGAAGTAAGGGGAAATATAACCCTTGTCAAAACGCATACCTTCGGTAATTTCTAATTCGGTGGTCATGGACTTTCCTTCTTCCAAGGAAATTACACCTTCTTTACCCACCTTATCCATAGCTTGGGCAATCATCTGACCGACTTCTTCATCGTTACCGGCAGAGATAGAACCTACTTGGGCGATCGCCTTAGAATCTTCTACAGGGCGAGCGTGTTCAGCAATTTTTTCTACTAAAAATGCAGTAGCCTTATCAATACCGCGCTTCAACAGAATCGCATTAGCGCCAGCAGCTACGTTACGTAAACCTTCTTTAACAATTGCATGAGCCAAAACGGTAGCTGTGGTTGTACCATCACCAGCAGCATCATTAGTTTTGGAAGCAGCTTGGCGGATCAAAGAAACGCCAGTATTTTCAATATGGTCTTCTAATTCGATTTCTTTAGCAATGGTGACACCATCATTAACGATTTGAGGTGCGCCAAATTTCTTCTCTAGAACTACGTTGCGGCCTTTAGGTCCAAGGGTAACAGCTACAGCCTCAGCTAAGATATCAATGCCTTTTTCCAAAGCACGACGGGCGTTTTCGTTGTAAATAATGCGCTTTGCCATAATCTGTGTAATTCTCGAATACTTATTTTTTGGTTGTCAATTTTCTGTTGTCTACTGTTTAAGGGGTGTCGCTTAGTACCAATTCAAAATCCAAAATCCAACTCTTGACTTTTGACTTTTGACTTTTGACTTTTGACTTGTTAGACCCCTCATCACTAAACTAGGCTACGACTGCTAAAATATCTTTTTCAGAGAGCAGTACATATTCTTCAGTACCCAGTTTGATGTCAGTACCGGCATACTTGGAATAAAGCACTTTATCGCCAATTTTGATTTCCATTTCTTGACGGCTACCGTCATCATTCCGCTTACCAGGTCCAAGGGCTACAACTTCGCCTACTTGGGGTTTTTCCTTAGCGGTTTCGGGCAAATACAAACCACCTGCGGTTTTTTCTTCAGCGGCGGTCACTTTCACAAATACGCGATCGCCTAAAGGTTTTACTGTAGATACGCTTAGAGATACAGCTGCCATAATTTTTATTTCTCGCTTGTTAGCACTCTCAACTCCTGAGTGCTAATTTACCGAAAATCATCTACAAATGGCAATCATCCATTCAGTACGGGTTTCCGAACTCGAGGCAGGTGACAGGTGACAGTTGAGGGTGCGGAATGTGGGTTCAATCCCCAATGACTAATGACTAATGACTAATGACTAATGACTAATGACTAATTTATTGCCAATAACCAAAGTGTAAATGCTGAATTGTAGTAGTTGTCTGGTTCTGTTGCGTAGGTAGTGAATATTTTTATATGGACAACTTTATTTCCAAAGTAGGGAAATTGTTATAGAACTGTAATCAGGGACTTTCTTAATGAGTAACAACACAGTGAGTCACAACCACCATCTCATCCTCAAAACTACTAGAGCTTTCTATCTGAAAGCACTGAGTAAATTTCTGGATTTTCCAAAACCAGCTAATTTTGGTCTAGGGGCTTTACCTCTCGCCAAAAGCCACTCTCAACCTTGTTAGCAGCAAAATTGAGCTAGTTTTAAATCCTGGAAATGCCAAAAATAATGACTCAAACAACAACATCTCTATCAAAGTCCTCACAGTTCAGCCTTATGAGTCTTGACAACTAAGGTAAACTACTTGCGTATTTTTTGTGATGGACAGATAATAGTGGTTTACTCAAATGTCTTTGGTATAGCTAAACAAAAGGTCAGTCATTAAGCTAGTCCTAGTCTGACAATTTCCTAGACAAAACCGTACTTATGTTGACAAACATTGACATAAGTGAGTTAAGAAAATCGCCCACTTGATATATATTTCTACGATATCAAGTATTGAATGAAGACTATTGCTGACGCGAAAACTAAGCAATGATAGCGGTCGTCTTTCTTGTAAATCTTAACTTTAGAAAGATCGCGTCTGGCTAAGGCGTGAAAGTCTACTGAGGGATAACTGCTCCCATGCTCCCGTTGAAGTAGAAAGTAAAGTCTAGCTTTGTCTAGGTTTTATATAGCAGGTGCTTGATTGAAACAACAACCGTTTTAACCTATCCTTTGCCAGTAAATTTCCTAGTTGCTATGAATCTCTGACAGAGGCTCAACACTCTCAGGATGCTAGTAGAGCAGCAGTAAAATGAAAGTGCGGTTTAGTTGTAATTTAGGGTGATTTGCAACTAAATTAATAAACTTGCCCAGCAGACAAATTATGATTGGATCAGGTTTTTATTCCGCTACTTTCAAAAAAATATATAATAGCGCATTATAAATACTATTGCTCTACGTATCCTTACTAGACTTTCTCAAGTTACTATTATGTTAAGGGTGTTGAACACTTTCACAACAACAAGGGATCAAGGCAAGTTAGGTGGAATAGTACGTGCAGCCAGCGCGGAATTTACGCCTGTGGACAATACCCGCCTTCGGGATTGGTGGAAGCAGGAAGCAAACAGGCAAATGTTCTTAATTTTTGCTCACCAGCTAATTTAATGTGAACAGTTTGTTTAACTGTTTGTTTTGCCAAAAATCTCACTGATTTCACCATCATAGAGAATAAATATTCAATAAATATTCAAAATCTTGATGGCTAGAAACGCAAAAATTGCCAATGATATGAAAGAGTCCAGTATGAAAGATCACAAAAGACTTCTATTAATTGATGACGACCCTAACCTCATTTTGTTGGTGAAGGACTACTTGGAATTCCGGGGCTACGAAGTTATTACCGCTGAAAACGGAAGAGCAGCTTTGGATATTTTAGAACATGATGTTCCAGATATGATTATCTGTGACGTGATGATGCCAGAAATGGACGGTTACACTTTCGTAGAACAAGTCCGCCAAAGTGAACGTACTAGCTGGATACCGGTTCTTTTCTTGTCAGCTAAGGGACAAAGTGCAGACAGGGTTAAAGGTCTTAATAAAGGCGCTGATGTTTACATGGTTAAGCCCTTTGAACCTGAAGAACTCGTAGCCCAAGTAGAATCTTCCCTCAAACAAACCATCCGTTGGAAAGAACATCAAACCAAGGGAGGAGAAAACGGCTCTCGCATTCAAGTTCCTTTTGATGTGCAGTTAACCCCTACTGAACTGAAAGTAGTACAGTTTGTTGCCAGAGGTTTAGCTAACCGGGAAATCGCTGAGGAGTTAAATGTTAGTCAGCGTACAGTTGAGAGCCACGTTTCCAATATGTTAGGTAAAACCAATCTCCACAACCGAACCGAATTAGCACGGTGGGCGATTGAAAATCAAATGGCTTAAAAACTATACTGATGTCTAAATGTTGCTAGAGTTTTGATTGCAAATTGGATAAATCAAAGCTCTACTACATTATTCTCAGTTTGATCTAGTTCAGGAAATTAGAAAATCACGAAACCAGAAAATTTGAATTGTGAAGTTGACGGATATTTGTTTATCCCACCTTCATAATTCATTTTTTTATGATACATTCCACAATTCCTATCTTCCAACCCAGATATCACCTAAAATTATTTATACATAAAACTACGGGCTGGGTAATGGGTAATTGGTAATGGGTAATTGGGCAATTAGTTAATTAGTTAATTCTTCCCTGTTCCCTATTCCCTGTTCCCTTCTTACACTAATAACTAATAAATAATCAACTTGTTGTATGGGAAGTTCTATGATAAATTCTGTACCATGACCAGGATGAGAATAAACATAGATATTGCCTTGATGTTTTTCCACGATTTGATAGGTAATTGTTAATCCTTTTCAAATTATCTCTGTCAATACTTTATTATCCTCTGCATTAGAAATTGGCTTAATTCATCAATTAGCAATTTATGATTCTCTATATATTTCTTTAGCATTACAGTTAAATTATCCTTTGATCACTCTTGAACAACGTCAATCTCAAACAGCGATTAATTGTGGAGTTAAAATAATTCCTATTACTAATTTTACAGAAGATATCTCCCTTGGATAATGTGACTAATGTGAGGAAAATAATAACCATTATCACGCTTCCCCAATCACATCAATGACAGCTTTTAATAAAATAATCAGTTATCAGTTGAAGAAGGGAATAGGGAATAATTAACCAACTAACTTTTTCAGAAAACCCTAATTGTTTTGTAAATAATCCATCGCTGCGGCTAATTTTGATGGATATGATTTCGCAAAACTTTCAAACCATAACCCTTCACTAGATAAAGGATCTAATTTTGATAACCAAGATTGGGCTTGATTTTTTATAGCTTCTTGTTTTTGTGCTTCAATTTGTGCTAAACGGATTTTTTCTTGTTCTGCTTCCTGTTGTTTTCTCAACTCCTCTGCGGCATCTTGGGCAGAAAAATCAGCTTTAACATCTGCTAATAAACTATCTATTAAAGGATCAGATTGAGAAGTAAAAATTGTAAAACTTTGATTGTTGGTAGGTTGAGGTAATGGTTGTTTAGGTTTCTTTTCTCCTGTATATTCAGTTTTGATTTCCTCTAATAATTTATCAATGGCATCCATGATTTTCATTCCTAACTCATCTAATCATTAATTGCATTTAATAACACTTCTGATAAACTCATATCTTCCATATCATCCATTGTGACTGTATCACAGATGTCAAATTTTGCTCCTGCATTTTGTAGTTCATCATCAAGGATTTTTAAAAAGCGTTTAGCTTGAGGATCATTACCTACTTGAATAAAAGAAATACCTAATTCTTCATCTTTATCCATGCGACGAGAAGCTTCAATGATAACTTTCATGACTGCTTTTCTATCATCAGGTTCACCATCGGTTACTACTAATATTATGTCTCCATTTTCTTTAGTCTGTCCAGCGGCTTTCCGCTGAAAATAATCATCTGTAGCGTGTTTTAGTACCCCTGCTAAATCGGTAGTTCCCGCAGGATCATTTTCCTGAAAAATTTGTAATACCTTACTGGCAGTGACATTTTCAAATCTTTTAAATTTACCAGAAAATAAATAAATGGTAATACCATCTGGATCTAATTGTTCACATTTACTTGCTAAAGCTAATGTAGATTCTTGGGCGATAAACCATCTAGTTTTTCCACCTTTTTGATCTGGGGTAGCCATGCTACCACTTTTATCAATAATTAAGGTATAATCTCGATTTTGCAACATTTTTTATGCTCCATTTATAAGTAAATTCAGTAAATTAAATTTCAAAATTGAAGAACTTTAATAAAATTCAAGAAAGTGAAGTTTATCAATTTATAAAGCAGGAAATATCAAAATTTGTATTATTTAGATAATATGAATATCCCTGTTATGTACTGATCATTGGATAATGACTATTTTTGTTAGTCACAAATTGCGTTTATCAAAACTTCTGTAAGGCTCATTTCTTCTATGTCTGTTAACTTGATTGTATCACAGATATCAAATTTTGCTCCTATGGTTTGCAATTTATTATCTAAGGATGCAAAGAATTTACCTGTTTCTGATTCATCACCTACTTGAATAAAGGAAATTCCTAATTCATGGGGGTGATCCATTTTATGGGTTGCGTTAATAATGATATCAGCAACTGCTTGTTTATTGTCTTTTGTGCCATCGGTAATAACTAATATTATTTCCCCGTTTGGTTTAGCTTTACCAGTGGCTTTACGAGCAAAATAATTATCAACAGCATCCTGTAATACACCGACTAAATTAGTTGAATCTGCGGGTGTTTCTTCGGCAAAAATTTGAGCGACTTTGGCAGATGTGACATGATCAAATCTTTCAAATTTCCGAGAAAATATATAAACAGTGATACCATCTGGATCAAATTCTTCACATTTACGCGCTAAGGCTAAAGTTGATTCTTGTAAAGCTAACCATCTGCTTGTATCACCTGTGGACGATAATTTAGCCATGCTTGCACTATTGTCAATGATCAGTGTGTAATCTCTGTTTTCTAACATTTATAATTCTCCACAGTTCATAAAATTTTGGTTGTTACTGTTAGTAATTATTCAGAAGTGAATAGAGTAGTGAATCCGCTGATTATGCAGATTTTCTATACTTAGCTTCTGAATAATCACTGATTTGTAAATTCTAAAAAATTAGATTATTTAAAATCAGTCAGTTGGTAAATATTGACATACAAGATTTAATCTGTAATCGCATTCATGAGAACATCAGCCAGACTCATTTCTTCTAGATCATCTAAAGTGACGGTATCACAGATATCAAATTTTGCACCAACACTTTGGAGTTGATCATCTAATGCTTTCAGAAATTTTGTAGCTTGCTGATCTGAACCAACTTGAATCATAGAAATACCTAATTCTTCATCTCTTTCCATTTGTCTGGTAGCCTGAATTATGACTTCAAATACGGCTTTTCTATCATCTGGTTCACCATCAGTTACTACTAAAATTGTTTCCCCATTAGGTTTTGTTTGCCCTGATGCTTTACGCTGAAAATAATTATTTAAAGCATCTTGTAGTACGCTGGCTAGATTAGTTGTACCCGCTGGATCATTTTCTAGAAATATTTGAGCGACTTTGGCAGAAGTAACATTTTCATAACGTTTAAAACGCCCAGAAAATGTATAAACTGTAATCCCATCAGGATCAAATTGTTCTGCTTTTCTGGCTAATGCTAGGGTAGATTCTTGGGCTATATCCCATCTACTCCTACCACCTATTTGATCTGGGGTGGACATACTACCGCTTTTGTCTATGATTAATGTATAGTCACGATCACTCATCATGATTATTCCTCACTACTATGCTGTCATTATTTTAACTCCTAATTTTCAAGAGTATATCTAGATGTAGAGGTATTGTAATAATGATTTAAACTCTTTCCAGATAAAAACTATTATTTTCTGAGGTAGAATTCCTAAATAAGTACATACTGAATCCGTTAATTATTCAATTCTCTTTCTAGCTTGTAAGCATTGCTCAGAATCTACTCTCAAATTGTGATATGAGGATTACTAGCTGGAAGTTTGGGAAAAACTTCAAAACACCCAACCTTTTCAGGGTGGGCAACAGTTGTCATTAAATTCTTACATCCAATCAGGAGAATATCCATGACTGTTACTAATGTTACAGAAGCTACCTTTAAACAAGAAGTATTAGAAAATGATACCCCAGTATTAGTAGACTTTTGGGCCCCTTGGTGTGGACCTTGCCGAATGTTATCCCCTGTGGTTGATGAAGTTGCCACTGAGTACGAAGGACAGGTAAAGGTAGTAAAGGTAAATACTGATCAAAACCCCACCATTGCTAGTCATTATGGTATTCGTAGTATTCCAACTTTAATGATTTTTAAGGGTGGTAGACAAATTAACACTGTTGTAGGTGCAGTTCCTAAAGCTACTTTAGCTAAAACTTTATCACAGTATATCTCTGTATAATTTACCTGTTGGTCATGGGTTTTAAATAGGGTTGGGTTTTATGCTTAAATCCAACCTACACCTCTCATCTTATCTCCGTTTGTTCCCTTAGTATCTAGTTAAAAGTTAAACTTTTCAAATTATATCCTAAGTACGTAATTTATATAAAATTTAAAAATTTATACATATAAACATAAATAGATGCACAGTTTTTTAGTTATTATTTAACACGTAATAATAATAAATTTACTGATTAACACTGAGATAAATACTTGTAGCGGCTTATTTTTTTAACTGCAATCTGATGATAATCATGTTCAACAGTCGGTTTTAACTTCAGTTTTTAGACAGGGAATTTATTCCCTGGCTAAGATATCAATTTACATATCTTAACAACAGCATTTATTTAGCAGTAAGCTATTGAAATGTGTTTGTTGAAAAATCTCCAATGGCTACTGTAAACGACAACTATCTAAAACTAAAAGCTGGTTATTTATTCCCCGAAATTGCTAGACGGGTAAATGCTTTCGCCCAAGCTAACCCCGATGCGAAAATCATCCGTTTGGGTATTGGTGATGTCACCGAACCCTTGCCAGAAGCCTGTCGGACTGCCATGATTAAAGCAGTTGAAGATATGGGCGATCGCTCTTCTTTCAAAGGTTATGGTCCAGAACAAGGTTATGCTTGGTTACGGGAAAAAATCGCTGTCCATGATTTCCAAGCCAGAGGCGCGAATGTAGAAGCCGATGAAATCTTTATCTCTGATGGTTCTAAATGCGATACAGGCAACATTTTAGAGATTTTTGGCAAAAATAACAAAATTGCGGTTACTGACCCTGTATATCCCGTTTACGTAGATACCAACGTCATGGCGGGTAACACTGGAGATGCTAACGAAAAAGGCGAATATGGAGGTTTAGTTTATCTCCCAGTCACTGCTGAAAACAACTTCACCGCAGAAATACCCACAGAAAAAGTTGACTTAATTTATCTCTGCTTTCCCAACAACCCCACTGGTGCAACCGCAACCAAAGAACATTTACAAGAGTGGGTAAACTACGCAAAAGCTAACGGATCAATTATTTTCTTTGACGCTGCTTACGAAGCATTTATTACAGATCCTAGCTTACCTCGTTCTATCTATGAAATTGAAGGTGCTAGAGACTGTGCGATCGAATTTCGTTCCTTCTCCAAAAATGCGGGTTTCACTGGTACACGTTGCGCGTTAACCGTCGTTCCCAAAACTCTCACCGCAAAAGCCGCAGATGGTTCTGATGTAGAATTGTGGAAATTATGGAACCGTCGTCAGTCTACCAAATTTAACGGTGTTTCTTACATTGTCCAAAAAGGTGCAGAAGCGGTTTATTCTGAGGAAGGACAAGCGCAAACCAAAGCTTTGGTAAGTTTCTATTTAGAAAACGCGAAAATTATCCGTGAACAACTCACCAATGCAGGTTTATCAGTTTATGGTGGAGTGAATGCACCTTACGTATGGGTGAAAACTCCAAATGGTTTAACCAGTTGGGAATTTTTCGATAAATTATTGCAAACTGTGAATGTGGTGGGAACTCCTGGTTCTGGTTTTGGTGCTGCGGGTGAAGGTTATTTCCGCATTTCTGCGTTTAACAGTCGGGAAAATGTGGAAGAAGCAATGAAGCGGATCACTGAGAAGTTTAAGGTTTAGTCTGTTGTGGTGGGCAATGCCCACCTGACTTTTTGGTAGACTTGAGTTATGAGTATGTTAGTTTAGAGGTAAATTTATATGAAATTGATCATCAAAAATTTGGGACCTATTAAAAATAATACTCAAGCTATTGATTTAGATAAGGATTTTTTTGTATTTGTTGGTAGAAATAACAGTGGTAAAAGTTATGTCGCTCAGTTATTATGGGCGATTTTTAATCAAGATATAATCCATAAATTTGCAGATCAAAATTTAGAGATTATTGATAATGAAATAGTGGAAAATGTGAACAATGTTGAAGTTACTTCTGAGTTAATAGGAAAAATATTAAGTAGATATAGCGAATTTTTACAAGAAGAGGCAAAAAAAGAAATATTTAACACTGGTAAAGAATCAACATTTTTTAATAAAATTAACATCAATTTTGATTATCAAATATCTGAATTACAAGAACAAAAAATTGAAGCTGTTATTTACATAAAACATGAGGAAGAAAATTCATTAGAATACATAGAAATCAAAAAAGAAAAAGGTGAGTTGATATATAATTTTGAAGAGAAAGATTTACCGGAAAGCTTTCAAGAAATATTTCCTAAGAGATTTTTGGACAGAAATTTACTCAAGCAGAAAAAATCTATTCTAATTGCCACAATAATTAGAACTATGTTAAAGCATAAACATGAGACTTTTTTCTTACCTGCAAGCAGAATTTTCTTTCCTAACTTCTATCTCTATATTATTGACTTTGAAAGAAAAAAACGTGAACAAGATATCAAAAAACTTGTAGATTTATTAGAACGTCCTCGATCTCGTACTAAAGAGAAGATTAAATTAGCTGAATTAGAAGAATTAGATGTTTTTCAAAGACCATATACAAAACCTATTAATCAAGTCATTCAAAAACTGTTAGAAATGTATGATGCAAATATTGAGGATCATTATTTACATCTTTCTGAACAGCTACAAGAAATTCTTGGAGGTGAAATAAAAATTATTCGTCGAGAAGGAATTGGAGCAGCAGAATTTTATTTTCAAATAAGTTCTGTTGACGAACTTTTGCCAATGTATTTAGCTTCTTCTTCTGTCAACCAGTTAACACTTTTGGATACATATTTTAAATATTGGGCAGAAGAAAAAAATAATTTCTTAATGATAGATGAACCAGAAGTAAATTTACATCCTGAAAATCAGATTAAATTATTAAATATATTGATACAGTTCATCCAAAACGAAACCAGAAATAAAGTATTAATCACAACCCATAGTTCAATTTTAGCTAATGCTATTAATAACTATATATATTTGGATGTACTGAAAAATCAACATGGTTTGAATGTACAAAAAATTATTGAAGATAATAAATTGTACTATGTTGATTCATCTGTATCTATAGCAAAGGAAAAAGTTGGTGTTTATTTCTTCACAGGTGATAAAATCATAGACTATGAAAGTCGTAACTCTGGTATTTATTTTAGGAACTTTAGAGAAGTTGAAAATAACTTAGATAAGTCACTTCGTATTCTAACTGATTATATTTATATTCAGGAAGAAGAGGTTGAAGATGAGTAAAAGTAATAAGAGTAAATATTTTTTAAATAACCCTCATAAAAGAGATTTACTTAATCTGAGATATGAAGTTCATAAAGCTTTATCAGACAAGGAACTTATTGAAGAAAAAGCTGTAGCTGAAGATGAAATCATTGAAATTGAAGAGAACGGTCAAGGTGCAAAATTTAAGAAGTTATGTATTCAAGGATTAAATTATGCTGATAATAAGTCGAAAGTAGAAAGAATCTGGAAAATTAACTTAGAAAAAGAAATAGGTGGTATTTCAACTAGAGATAGCACGCCTGAATGTGCTATTTTAGTTTTACAAAAGTATGATAGTAGTTATAAATTAAATATTCTGTTAATTGAGCTAAAGTCTAGTATAGACAATGAGGGATTAGCGAATATTGAAAAAAAGTTTAGTTGTGCAATGTCTAGAGTATATATGTTACTGGTTCTGAATAATCACTTAAATCCCACACAAGGTTATAATGAGAAAGAAATATATATAGATTTTAAAGGAATTTTATTTTATAGAACATTTTCTGCTAGGAAGAAATTAGAAGAGAATAATGATAGTCAATTGTTAGAAATTATCAAAAATGATAACAAATCAGGTATCTTAACTTGCGAAACGATTTTAAATAAGGAAGATAAAATCAAAATTAAGTGTTTTTGTTACCCAGATGTTGATAAGGAAACAGAAATTAGAATAAATTTAAAAGATTTGTTATAATAAGTAATTAATAATTAGTCTTAAATTCCTACTAACCCTATTATGCTATGAGTTTAGCTATTCCCGTTTTCAAACCCGTTAGTCAAATACAACTAACACCCGGTAGTAAAGTTACTATTCCCGATGTTACCTGGGATGAATTTGAATGTATTTTACAAGAACTGGGAGAAAAAAGAAATTCACGAATTGCTTATTATCAAGGTATTTTAGAAATTCAAGTTGTGTCACCTGAACATGAAATTCCCAAAGATTTAATTTCAGATATCGTGAAAATATTATTGAAAGCAAAAGGAATTAAATATCAACCTTTTGGATCAACAACCTATAAAAAACAAGGTGTAGCAGGAGTAGAACCTGATGCTTGTTTTTATATTCAAAATTATCAACAAATGATAGGTAAACGACGTTTACAACCAGATGATCCACCACCAGATTTAGCAATAGAAACTGATGTGACATCAAAAACAACTCTTGATGCTTATGAAGCAATTGGTGTTCCTGAATTATGGATTTTTGATAGTGGTAATTTAGCTATTTATTTGTTGCAAGATGGGAAATATTTCAAATCTGATAAAAGTCCCTATTTTGAGGATATACATATTATTCAGATTATACCTGATACTGTTGAGCGTAGTTGGCAAGTGGGGAGTTTTCAGGCTTTAGAAGAATTTACTGAGATGATTTAAAAGATAGATAATCAATATTTCACACCACCTCCCCACCTCTCCCCATTACCCTATCTCACTTACTTCCCCTCAATACCTGCAAACTACCACCAGCATATAAACTGGGTGTATCCACTACAAAACCATACTCCCTCAACAAACCCGGTAAATCAGTTTTCAACAACTCCCAAGCAGTTTCCGTTTCAAACAACCAGAAAAACACCGCTATTCCCGGCCAAAAAATGGGATTTGTGGGAGGATGGAAGTCTACCAACGTAAATACACCACCAGGTTTCAACACCCTATAAACCTCTGCAATAATTTTTCGTAGCTGTTGCGGCTGCATTTCATGTAAAGCTGCGCTAGTATGGACTAAATCAAAAAAGTTATCTGCAAACGGCATATTTTCCGCAAATGCTTCTACATATTTAGCACTAGGTACATTATTTTTCGCTCTTTTTAAAGATAAAGGAGAAGCATCTAAACCTGTAACATTTGGTGATAACTTAACTAAAAACTCTGTAGTTTGACCACTACCACAGCATAAATCTAGAATTTGACTATCTGAGTTTAGTGTTAAACCTTGTAAAGCAAGTTGGCGAAAACGTTGTTCACCACCGACGCTTAAAGCTGCTACACGGGAAATACCATCATATAACCACTGGTAGCGGTAACTCAAATCTCTAAAAATTGTTGCCATAGCTTCTTTACCTGGACATTAACCTTTATATTTAATTAAGGATATATTGTTAACATTAGTAAAAAAATTGTAAGGATTGGGGGAAAGTAACTGCTATGGGTCGTGTAGGCGTATTATTACTCAATCTTGGTGGACCGGATAAATTAGAAGATGTAGGTCCATTCTTATATAACCTGTTTTCTGATCCCGAAATTATCCGCCTACCATTTCGTTGGATGCAAAAGCCGTTAGCTTGGTTAATTGCCACAAGGCGCGAGAAAACATCACAGGAGAATTATAAATATATTGGGGGCGGTTCACCACTCAGACGTATTACTGAGGAACAGGGGGAAGCGTTAAAAGCCAAATTGCAAGAAATGGGGAAAGATGCAAATATCTATGTGGGAATGCGTTATTGGCATCCTTACACAGAAGAGGCGATCGCCCAACTCACACAAGATGATATTGAAAAGTTGGTAATATTGCCACTGTACCCTCAGTTTTCCATCAGTACCAGTGGTTCTAGTTTCCGGTTATTAGAACAACTTTGGCAAGAAGATCCAAAACTGCAATCACTAGCATACACAGTCATTCCTTCTTGGTATAAACAACCAGCCTATCTGCAATCAATGGCAGAATTGATCAGAGAACAACTGAATAAATGTTCTGATCCGGATCAAGCACACATCTTTTTTAGCGCTCACGGTGTACCAAAAAGTTATGTAGAAGAAGCTGGAGATCCTTATCAGCAAGAAATTGAGGAATGTACTAAATTAATTATGCAAACCCTCAACCGTCCCAATGACTACACCCTAGCTTATCAGAGTCGGGTAGGTCCAGTGGAATGGTTGCAACCTTACACAGAGGATGCTTTAAAAGAACTAGGTGCAAAAGGTATCAAAACCCTAGTAGTTGTACCCATCAGCTTTGTTTCCGAACACATCGAAACCCTACAGGAAATTGACATTGAATATCGGGAAATAGCCGAAGAAGCAGGAATTGAAAACTTTCTGCGTGCTGCTGCACCAAACACCCACCCAGTATTCATTCAAGCATTAGCAGACTTGGTAGTAGAGTCCTTAGAAAAACCGGATCTCAAACTTGCCCAAGTTACCCAGATGAAGAAAAAAGTAAAAATGTATCCCCAAGAACGTTGGGAATGGGGAATAACAACTAGCGCGGAAGTCTGGAATGGCCGCATAGCCATGTTAGGTTTTATCGCTTTAGTTATTGAAATGGTTACTGGCAGAGGCTTACTTCATGCCATAGGACTATTATAGTGGCAGGTGATAGGTGAGAGATGACATTTACCATCTCTCCACATCTTACTTCCGCTGCTTTCTGTTTTCCCAATACCATTGATACCACTGTGTCGCGCTGTGGATAGCAAACCAAAGTAAGACTAAAGCAATTAACCCACCTTGTTGGGGAGCATCAACAGCAAAAAGCACTAAAATAATACATAAACTATCTTGGAGAAAAACCGCCCACATCGGTAAACCCCGCAAACGGTAAAACCATCCCAGTTGCACAAGTTGTAATACTAAAGCCAATAAACCACCAATACAAGCAATTATCCAACTAGGTAATTCTGCTGCTGATGCTACAGCTAACCCCAATATTGCCCCAACTATGGGAGATAAAAATAACTGTATCAATTGTATGATTCTTTGCCCTCGTAGTCTTTTAGAAGCAAAGAGTTCAAAAAGTGACCAACTGGTGAATATACTAATTAAAACGTAAGGTGAAATACCCGATAAAATGGGAATTTGAGACCATAGATTAGTACCTCGTAATAGACCAATTATCAACAAGGGTATACCTAATCTTAATCCGGCTGCTGCTCCGGCAGATAATGTAGCAAGAATTTCAATCATATAAATACCCCCTGGTTAATGCAGTAGCAAAAGAGGATTATTAATAGTCAGTGGTTGCGAAAAATAATTTTTCATACCAATCTTAGTCTAAATATTCATTAATTATTCATCAATAGTTATAAATTCGGCGAAGTTTTACAATACTGATTGATGTTTGATTTTTTATATCAACATTTGTAATACATATTTGCCCTATTCACATCGGTATAGTGATAACTTTTTTGGCTCAAAGTTTGGTATCAAGAAACTGATATTTTTTACGGTAAAATACTTATATTTTAAGAAAATAGAGTTTATTAACTATTTCTTAAACTACCTTCAATCAAATATTTTTGTAGGGGTAGCGCCCCCGTGCCTACCCCGGAAATATTCCAATTAACAATTATGTAGGGGTAGCGCCCCCGTGCCTACCCCGGAAATATTCCAATTAAC
>RDXV01000039.1 GCA_004292695.1 Nostocales cyanobacterium
AACTGTCAACTGTCAACTGTCAACTGTCAACTGTCAACTGTCAACTGTCAACTGTCAACTGTCAACTGTCAACTGTCAACTGTCACCTGTCACCTGTCAACTGTCAACTGTCACCTGTCAACTGTCAACTGTCACCTGTCAACTGTCACCTATCTAAAAGGAGGTGAATAAAGTAAACCCCCATTTGTAGATAATTGATTTTGATTACGGGGAAGATTGAGTTGTGTTTGTTTACCTAAATTGCGATCATAAATTTCGCCATAATTGCCGACGTGTTTAACAATTCTGGCGGCAAAATCATTACTTAAACCTAAACCTTCTCCCAAATTTCCTTCCGTTCCTAAAAAACGTTTAATTTCTGGATCATTACTGTTAGCAAACTGGGCAATATTTTGGGAATTGATACCTAATTCTTCAGCTTTAATCAAAGCATAAACAGTCCATTTAACTGTGTCTCGCCATTGGGGATCACCTTTAGCAACGGCTGGGGCTAGGGGTTCAGAAGAAAGTAACTCATCAAGAATGATATGATCATCTGGTTTGGGTAAAGTAGTCCGACGAGAAACCAAAGCGGAACGATCAGCGGTGATACCTTCACAGCGACCTTCTGCATAAGTCGCAAAAGTAACATTAACATCTTCAAAAACCACAGATTTGTAAGTAATATTACGTTTCCGCATTTGGTCAGCTAAATTTTGTTCAGTGGTTGTACCAGTTTGAGTACAGATAGCCTTACCTTGTAAGTCTTTGAGGGACTTGATCCCACTATTTTTGTTAACCATCATTCCTTGGCCATCATAAAAAACCACTGGGGCAAAATCTAAACCTACAGAAGTATCACGGGATAAAGTCCAGCTAGTGTTACGACTGAGTAAATCCACTTCGCCGGTTTGTAATGCGGTAAACCTTTCCTTAGAGTTAAGGTTACGAAATTCTACTGCATTGGGATCATCAAACACAGCCGCAGCTACAGCACGACAAACATCTACATCAATACCGCTATAGTTGCCATCTGTACCCACGAAGCTAAAACCAGGTAACTCACCACTGACACCGCAAACCAACTGGCCACGGGTTTTAACGATGGTGGCTGTGTTGCGAGAAACGGGTTTTGTGGAATTATTAGAATTATTTTCTGTTGAGTTAGAATCACTACCACAAGCTGAGAGGGTGAAAATGAAAGGTGCTAAAATGAGAGTTAGAAAAGATTTAAAAGATTTATGTGTATTCATGATTTGTGATTTTTGAAGGCTTTTTTTAACCTGGGTTTTCAACTCAGAACTAAAGTTTTGATTCATACTTCTTTCCTTCTACCTCCTGCCATTTGCCTTCTACCCTCTTGGTAAATTCAACCAACGAATACGATACATGAAAATCAATGTCCATTGCAGGTTAAACTAGGGTTGGTGAAAGTCGCGCCACCGTTCCTTATGAGGCTGATATGGGGGCTAATCTTAAACAAATAGCCAATTATTTAGATAACCTTGGCTGGGAATACCGCTTTGACGAAGAAGAAGACAGAATTATCACAGGTGTAGAAGCTGATCACCTAGAGGATTTTCTGATAGTTGTACAGTTGGATGAAGATGGAAAATTTTTCCGTGTCTTTGCACCACAAGTTTTAGCAGGAGTTAAAGAACATCCTTACAAAGCATCTATTCTTCAGACGATGTTGGCTATTTCCTGGGAAACTAAAATGTTGCAATGGGAGTATGATCCATCCGATGGTGAAATCCGCGCCATTATTGAATTTCCCTTAGAAGATTCAATTTTGACAGAGAAACAATTTAATCGTTGTCTGAGTGGATTAATCCAAGTGGTTGATAACATTGCTTTACCTCGTCTGAAACAAGTGATGGACACAGGAGAAGATCCCGGTAACATAGAATTAGGGGAAAGACTCTTGTTGAGTATCCAAGAAGAAGCCCCAGGGTTACTCGATTTGTTAGAAAAAGCAATAGAAGCTCGTAAAAGACGGGGTAGCTCATCTGATGAGTAAGCAGGAATATAACTGTAATAGCTATACTCCAAAGTGATAACCTCACTAATATAGAGAATTTTATAAAGGCTGGATTTTATGACATCCTATACAACCTCCTCAGCCAAAGCGGAAATGAGTGAACTCCGGCGGTTGAAAAGCTTACTACCTCCTGAATTACAAAGTTGGGTGACAGTGGAAGGAACTACAGACGTAAGCCCGCCCCTGATTCGTTGTGAAGAAATTGGTAAAGATCAGGTAGAAATTCAGATTGACTTGGTGAAATGGGACGCTTTAGCAATGGATCAGCGGAATTTGCTGTTTTGGCATGAAGTGGCCAGAATTCAAAATGACACTATCCCTAAAGATGGTTGGGAAATGGCAGCACTGGCGATAGGTTTGGGTGGTGCTGTGGGCGAATTATGGGTACAAGATGGTTTATTGCTGGTACTAGCTCTAGCACTTTGCGGTGTTTCCGGCTGGCGGTTATATCAGAAGAATAATGGAGAAAAGCAAATTAGGGAATTGCTGGATGCTGATGAAAAGGCGATCGCCCTAGCTACCCGCTTTGGTTACAGTCTCCCCAATGCTTACAAGAGTCTGGGTAGTGCTTTAAAAACTTTAATTGACACCACCCCCAGTAAACGCCAACGCTCTCGCTATGAAGCTAGACTTTCTGCCCTCAAGCGCAGCGCTAACAAGGCTAAAGCTAAGTCAAAATCTACAGATGAGGGTAGGTTTTAAGGAAGATGGGGAGTTGGGGTGATGGGGTGATGGGGAGAAGAGGAGAAAAATTAGTTCTTTATTATTCTGACTCCTCGATCTCCTGACTCCTTGATCTCCTCGATCTCCTACAACTGATTCAACATTTTATGGGTTTGGGGAATTACCCGTACTTGTTTTACAAATTTTTTCATCAAGGCCTGCCATTCTAAAACTTGATCAGGGAGAGGTGCAATAACAGGCACTTCACTAAATTTTTGTGACTCTGTGAGTGGTGTAACTGGTTGCAGAAAGATGGGTATATTTTCGCTGACTTCTTTGATTAATATACCAGCTTGCTGCAATTCGCCAGGATCTGTCCTTTGAGAGACAATTATCTTGACAAAAATCTCTAAATTTGCATCAAAGCATTTTTGGAGAAATTGTTGATGTTCTGGCCAATGACTTTCACCACTTACACTAGGAATTTTCAGATCCATACCCACAGAGTCCAGGTAAGGAAGAATCATTTCTAACTGCTCTGGGCGATGTCCTCCGGTTTCCAAATAGATGGGTAACTTGGTGAGCGATCGCACTTCTGGCAAAAAATGAGCCAAAAAAGGGGCATGAAGAAGAGGCTCACCTCCAGTTAAGCTGATACTATCGTGTAAAGAAGGCAAATTTTGTCTTTCTACCCATTTGATTAAATCATTGCTAGAAATAGGATTAGAGTAGGTTTCAAAATCTCTCAATCCAGGAGAACATTCTATCTGACAGTGAGAAGGTGCATTCCATGTATGGGCGCTATCGCAAAAGTGGCATCGTAAGTCACAAATACCAAAGCGAATAAAAATTTGACGTGTCCCGACATTGAGTCCTTCCCCTTGAATAGCAGAAAAAACTTCAACCAGGCGTGCGGTAGGTTTGATTTGAGAGTTAGAAATCATGAGATGATAGATATAAGTGCTATGCTCAAAGGTATAGTGCGGTTATCCGTAGCAATTTGGTACAACAGCAAGTTAGTTTATTACTTCTTGTTCCATTGTGAATCTAATTAGTGATCTCTCATATTTGACCTAAAATCTAACTATTGGTTCATCACCTTACTTAAAAATAGCTAAGGTTTTCCAGGAAAAATTATGTTTGGCAGATTAAATATAAATGGCAACTAAAGTGCATAGCTTCATGAGTAGCCAACCCACAGAAACCAATTTCCCAGTTACCCACCTGGAAAATACTGCAATAGTCCAGGTATCAGTGCGTTTGAGCGTGGTTGAGGCTGTTGGCTTTAAGCAAACCTGCCAAAACCTGCTCCAAGCTAATTCTCATCTTCAAAAAGTTATCATTGATTTTCAAAATACTATCTTTATGGATAGTAGCGGTTTGGGGGCTGTAGTCAATAATTTTAAAAATGCCCAGGAAAAAGGAATTGCATTCACTCTGTGTAATGTTACCCCTCAAGTAATGGCAGTATTAAATTTAACAGGATTAGATCAGGTATTCTCTATTGAGTCTTCTCAAAATATTGAAAGTGCAGCATCAGAAAATCAGGTAGAAAATCGGAAAGTAGCTACTCGGAAAACTGACCCCCTACCGGAAACACATCCCTCTGTGGCTTCTTGGATGAAAAGACTAATTGACATTGTGGGATCATTAGTAGGTTTAGTGATTACAGCATTTTTCTTCTTTCCCATTGCGATCGCCATCCAAATTAATGACCCAGGTCCGATTTTCTTTAAACAAATTCGTTGTGGGTGGATGGGTAAACGTTTTTATATTTGGAAATTCCGCTCTATGTGTGTGGATGCGGAAGCCAAAAAAGCCCAAGTGAAGAACCAAGTAGAAGGAGCATTCTTTAAAAATGAAAACGATCCCAGAATTACTAGAGTCGGTCGCTTTCTCCGGCGCACCAGTTTAGATGAACTACCGCAATTTTGGAATGTTCTCAAAGGGGAAATGAGTTTAGTAGGTACAAGGCCACCTACCCCGGATGAGGTAGAAATATATGAAGTTCCAGAATGGCAACGTTTAGACGTAAAACCGGGTATGACTGGAGAATGGCAGGTCAACGGCCGCTCAACAGTCCGCAGTTTTGAAGATGTGATAAGTCTAGATTTACAATATCAAAAAAATTGGACTTTATTTTACGATTTAAAACTGATTCTCAAAACCATACTCATATTATTTCACAGAGACAGTGGTGCTGTTTAACAGTTATCAGTTATCAGTTATCAGTTATCAGTTATCAGTTATCAGTTATCAGTTAACAGTTATCAGTTATCAGTTATCAGTTATCAGTTATCACTGTTTACTGTTAACTGTTCACTGTTCACTGTTCACTGTTCACTGTCACCTGTCACCTATTCTATGTGTGATTAATTTACCCAAACTACAATAAATAGCTTTGGGTAAATTTTCTTGTGAGGATAAATTAAAAAATTTACGTAATCTTAATGAAAAGTAACTAACAAAAGACTGTATAACAAAATAATGTATTATACTGCAAGGTAGCATTAGTGACAGATACTCTGTCTCAACCATTACAAAGACCAGGTAACTCTGACTAATTAGTTATGCGGATTTTAATTTACTCCTATAATTACCACCCAGAACCTATCGGTATTGCCCCGCTAATGACTGAATTAGCAGAAGGACTGGTAAAGCGTGGACATCAAGTACGTGTTGTTACGGCTATGCCGAATTATCCTGAACGTCAAATTTATCAGGAATATCGCGGTAAATTCTATGTCACTGAACATAAAAATGGCGTTCATATTCAGCGTAGTTTTGTCTGGATTCGTCCCCAACCAAATCTATTAGATCGAATCTTACTAGATGCTAGTTTTGTTGTCACCAGTTTTGTACCGGCGTTTATGGGTGACAGACCTGATGTAATTATTTTGACATCTCCATCTTTGCCTGTTTGTGTTCCTGCTACCTTGCTAGGATGGTTACGGCGCTGTCCAGTGGTTTTAAATTTACAAGATATATTACCTGAAGCAGCTATTCACGTTGGTTTGCTCAAAAACAAATTATTAATCAAAATATTTACATCTCTAGAAAAATTCGCCTACGCTTCCGCTACAAAAATCAGTGTTATTGCTGATGGGTTTGTAGAAAATTTACTATCTAAGGGAGTAGAAGCCAGTAAAATAGTACAAATTCCCAACTGGGTTGATGTTGATTTTATCCAACCCTTACCCAAGGAAGATAACCATTTCCGTGCTACACATAACCTTGATAGTAAATTTGTGGTTTTATATTCTGGAAATATCGCTCTGACTCAAGGATTGGAAACTGTTGTTAAAGCTGCTGCTAAACTCCGGGAAATTACAGATATTACCTTTGTGATAGTTGGTGAAGCTAAAGGTTTACAAAGATTACAACAGCAATGTTTAGACTTGGGAGCAGATAATGTTTTATTATTACCTTTTCAACCCCGTGAAGAATTACCACAAATGTTAGCAGCCGCAGATGTGGGATTAGTTGTACAAAAGAAAAATGTGATTTCTTTTAATATGCCCTCAAAAATTCAAGTTATCTTAGCTAGTGGTAGAGCAATAGTAGGGTCTGTACCTGATAATGGTACAGCAGCAAGAGCGATTCAAAAAAGTAAAGGTGGAATTATTGTACCTCCAGAAGATGAACAAGCGTTAGCAGCAGCAATATTAGATTTATACCAAAACCCAGAGCAGGTAAAAACTCTGGGTGAAAATAGCCGTAAATATGCAATAGAACAATATGCCTTTGAACAAGCGCTAAATCAATATGAGGCACTTTGTGATTTATTAACAGCAGATGGTAAAGCTGTTATGGCAGAAGTCAGGAGTCAGGAGGGGCGAACGGCCGTTCGCCCGTACAGGAGTCAGGAGTAAAACCCTCTTGTAGTAGGAATTTCATTATCAATGAAAACTCACACTGAATTAAAACCGGAATGTGGTACGAAGGACTCCGGTATAAATAGTGTCGTTATTGCTGTTATGTTCTGGGTTGAAAATCACAATCAAACCAGGGGTAATGGAGAGATTACTATTAATTTGATAACGGTATAGTGCCTCTAGATGGTAGGAAGTATCACTATCTAAACGTCGGGGACTGGTTGCTGTGGGAACTGCTGGACCAAAATCATTATTTGTGACTTTTGGCGGTTGACCAAAAATTATCCCTCCCAAGTTACCTTTTTTACCTAAATCTGGGAAACCTAGAGTTACAGCCCAGTTCCAAATGTCTGCTGTATCCCCGCTGTTGACATTAGCACCAGCATTATTTTCTGCGATCGCCTGAGTGTAACCCACCCAACCAGAAAATACAAATTGGGGGCTAAAACGATAGCTAGTTTGTAACCCATAATGATTAGCTGTAGTGTTAACTGGGTTAGTGGCGTTAGAGTTGAAGGGATTATTGGCAAAGGTGCTACCATAAGCACCAGAAACTACAACATCACCATCATTGTTTGCACCTCTAAGATAGGAGTGTGCATAGGTCAAACCAACGGTTAAATTACTATTAGGTTGAAATGCTAGTTGTGCTAACGCTCCATAACTACCGTCAAATAAGCCTTTTCCCTCACTGGGATCATTAGCTCTTCTAGCTAGATAACCTCCAGATAAAGTAATTGTGTCACTCAATTTGAAGATAGCACTAACCCCAGAACCGATGTTGTTACCAGAACCTGTATTACTGGCACGGTAGATAGGAGAAAAGCGGCCAAACCGTGAAACTGCACCTTGGGGTGCTGATGCTAACAGAGGGTTAATGGTGTTGAAGTTATCGTAAAATTCCCCACCAATAGCATCAACAATGACATTAATTTTGTCACCTACAGGAAAGCGATAAAACAGTTTACCCAAAACAACATTGTTTTCCGTATTTCCATCCCACCCGACGCGGGACATATTTGTACCTGTAACTGCTCCGCTAAATGCCGTGGTGTTGTTCGTTTCTAAGCGGGTAAATAATTGGTCTTTACCCGTAAAGCTAGTGAGTAAGTTGAGGCGGACGCGATTAGCAAAAATTGTATTATCTTGTAAACGACTACCTCCTGCTCCATAGGCAGCAGTTTTAGCTGCATCTCTATTACTTGAGTTATCAATTGTACGCCACTGATCAGAGTTTAAGGCTCTGTCCTCACCAAACACACCTCCAGCAGTGAAAATAACTTCCCCACTTAATTTAGTAGTTGTGGAAAATTGCTCACTTTCTAACACTGCCGTTCGACTTTCTAAACTGTCCAACCTTCCCCGCAATTCTACTAACCCATCTGCATATTCCTGTTGTAATTTTTGCAGAGTTTCTAGGTCTTCTTTTTTGACAGCATCAGCTGTACTTGTGGCTATTAATTCTTGAACCCTGTTCAGACAAGCATTCAAGCCAGCAGCAAACTCATAGCGAGTCATAGCTCGATTACCACGGAAGCTACTGTTAGGGTATCCAGCAATACAACCATATCTCTCTACTAAAGATTGTAAAGCCTGAAAAGCCCAGTCTGTAGGTTGTACATCTGAAAGTTGGGAAACTGATGTTACCTGTTCTAAAGTATCTTCTGTTTCTGGAGTCGGAGTTTGAGCCATCACAGCTATTGTACTTCCGGCAACCAGTAAAGGAGCTACCCAAAAGGAATTTTGTACAAAATTAGACATATACCTCACACCTGAAAATCCAAGATTTTTACCAAATGGGTTGGTAAAACTGCTATACCAACTTAAATAAAATTTCACACCTGTACCCGTGATAAATACCGCAGTATTTACCAGTTTGAAGTCATAAAACAATTAGCTATTTAGTTGTAAAAAATTAAAAATTAAATCCCAATATTCATCGCAATATTCACCGCAGGAAAATCATTTGTTATTTAAAGACTTAGCTAAAGATTTAACTGCTTTTTAGAAAGTTTTAACTGCTTCCATAACCTTTGAATTTGAGTGTAAGCATCTTCTGGTGAAAGCTTACCGTTAGTTTGTAAATTACAGATATAGCTCACTCGCTGGGAAAATTCTTGTAAATTGGCATTGAAAGTTATGTACTCTGGTTTGAACTGACCATAATACCTATTAATAGGATAAAGAAACTCATGTAAAGTAGTTAAAAAATCTCTATCGTGTGACATATTGATTACCTTTGTCTGTGTGAGCGAAAAACTATAAGAGTGGCAAGATTGAGGTCTTTTTTGTTTAACCAACTAAGTTGGTAAAATTACTTTATACCAACCTTTGCCAAAAAAAAGTATTGTAATATACAAAAAATAGAATACAGATATGTCAATATTTACCAACTTACATGGTAAAAAATTGGTAACGTTCCCTAAGACATATTGAGTATCAACTATTATGAAAGTGAATTTTGTAAAAACCCTTTTCTCCGTGAAAAGAAGACGGTTCATGATGTCAATTGCTACAGCTTTAACTACAATGCTGGTAGTAGTTGGTTTACCAACCATAAATTCCACCCCTGTAGCAGCACAGTCAAACACCACCTTGCTTGTATCTGCGGCAGCAAGTTTACAAGATGCACTAGAAGAAATTAAACCCCTATACCAACAAACGAACTCCAACATCAATGTTACTTATAACTTTGGTGCGTCTGGTGCTTTGCAACGACAAATAGAACAAGGTGCGCCGGCGGATATGTTTATATCTGCGGCAAAAAGACAAGTAGATGAGTTAGAACAAAAAAATCTTTTAGTTCCTGGTAGTCGTAGAGTTATTGCTAAAAATCGTTTGGTTTTAGTTGTAGCAAATAATGTTTCTGGTGTGAGTAGTTTTTATAATCTTAGAGATGCAAAAATCAAAAAAGTAGTTATTGGTGAACCGAGAAGCGTACCAGCGGGGCAATATGCACAACAAGTATTACAAAAATTAAAAATTTGGGATCAGATTAAATCAAAATTAGTATTTGCTAATAATGTGCGTCAAGTTTTAGCATCTGTGGAAAGTGGAAATGCGGAAGCTGGTTTAGTATATTCTACTGATGCCAAAACATCTAATAAAGTGAAAGTTGTAGTTGCGGCTGATGAAAAATATCATTCTCCAATTATTTATCCTTTAGCCATACTCAAACGCAGTAAAAACGTTGATACAGCTAGGAACTTCTCGGAGTTTTTAGCTAGTGATAAAGCTAAAGCTGTATTCAAAAAATATGGGTTTATTCTGCCTTAACTATTGCTGAAATTAAATTCCTGCATTTCTGGATTTTTGAATCATGCAGGAATAACAGTAAGCAGAATTTATTTAATTAAAAACTTACATCACAGCAAACAAATAATGTTTTACAAACCAAATTCCCAGATTAGAAATTTTCTCTATTTTGGTTTAATGACTATGACAATAGTAATAGCTATTGCCGTTAGTCAAATCACAAACATATCTCCAGTTACAGCCCAGCAACCAGAAAAAGTAAATTTAATAGTTTCTGCTGGTGCTGGTTTAAAACCAGTATTAGAAAAAGTTAAGCAAGCTTATGGTCAGAGTCAGTCAAAAGTAAATATTACTTATAACTATGCTTCCTCTGGTGCTTTAGCTAGACAAATTGAACAGGGAGCAAAAATTGATGTTTTTATTTCAGCGTCTGCTGAACATTTGACTACTTTACAAAATCAAGGGTTTATTTTAGAAAAAAGTCGGAGGAATTTACTTAAAAATTCTATAGCTCTAATTGTACCTAGAGATTCCACAGCAATTAAGAGTTTTCAAGATTTAACAAAACCGACTGTGAAAAAAATTGCTGTCGGTGAACCTAGAAGCGTACCTGTGGGTAAATCTGCCCAAGAACTTTTTAATTACTTCCGTATTTCTGAACAAGTAAAACCTAAACTGCTCTATACTAGAGATGGTCCACAAGTTCTTTTTTATGTGGAAAATGGAACAGTTGATGCAGGTATTACCCATGACAGTAATGCCAAGCAATCTAACAAAGTAAAAATTGTAGCTGTTCCACCAGAAAACACTTATACACCTTTAATTTACCCGGTAGCTATTCTGAAAGATAGTAAAAATATTGCTGCTGCTAATGAATTTGTGAATTTTTTATTTAGTCAACCTGCAAGAAAGTTATTTGAACAATTTGGTTACAAAATGGCTGATTAAATATTAAATTTTTTACATATTATCTCGTTATCTCGTTTATCTCGTTCCCAGTCTCAGACTGGGAATGCTCTCTTTGAGTCTCTGACTCAGATTTAAACCGTTAATATCAGCAAGACAGAGCCTTGATCATTCATTCCCATACAGAGTATGGGAACGAGAGTAAAGAAAATAAAGGATAATCAATAGTCTTTAATCTTCACTAATTTTGACGTTTCCCAATGACTTAGTTATTGAAGGACTAGCAATAAAAATTCCCGCTAGTACCAACAAAAATACAGAAATTCCGAAAATTTGGTCACGGGGAATTTCTAACACACCTCGTAAAATAATTTCTCTTAACGCAGAAACAATTGTAATTTCTACCGCAGCACCTACAGATATATTATGTTCTTGCAAATAATCAACCAAAAGTCTAAATAATTCCACAAGTATCAAGATAAACAAAATATCAGATGTTACTTCCCGCAAATCTAATGGGTTTAAAAAGGAGATAAACATATCTCCTAATCTAATGAGCATCACACAAAATAAACCTACGCAAAGAGAAATAACAATAATATCCTGAAAGAGTTCTAGATTACGGACAATTCTATCTCTCTGAAACCAACTATTTACTTCTACAAGCATTCGTTTTGGCATAACTGATCCAATCTTTATTTTATATTTACAGTAAGTAAATAATGTTAAATTAAAATTTAAAACTACAATGTTTATCTAGAGCAGTAATGAACTTTGATAACTTATTCGATAGCTTAGTTAAACCAGTGTCTATAATTAGTGATTTCACTTACCCTGATTTCCCAAGGTGCGCCTTGATTCGGAGGAGGACAAAGACGAATTTTTGCTCTTGGGGAAAACTGCTTTAAGTTTTTAGCTATATCAGGAATAGCATTACAAATATGCCAATACATTTCTCTATCAGGACACATAATGATTAAAACTAAAGCACGGGAATTAGTCTGAATACACCATTGGCAATTAGATAGTAAAACTTTGATAATACGATTACAATTAGCATAAAAATATTTACCAATTACTTCATCTAAATCTTGCAGTAACATTTCATCAAGATAAGTCACTTGAGAGGGTGGTAAATCATCTGGAGGAAGAGAAGGTTTATTCATAGCTGCAACAGTATTGAACAACATTGACTAGATAAGAGGGAATGAGAAACATTAAAATATTTTCCCACTCCCAAATAACCAACTAATACGAACAGGAAACGAGAGACTAAATTATATAAACTTATTTATCAATTTATTTATCAAGTTATTGATGTATGAAATTAAGAAGATAACATCGTTGGGTCAGGTGGACGGGAATAGCCCACCTTTATCCCCTTAACAGAAGCTTTTAAGGCTTCTTTGTTTCAGGAAAAGCAAGGTCTTACTTCTTATTCTTGCCTCCAGAAACAATTTCCACATTACCTTTTTTCAGTGCTTCCAGTGCTTCACCTTCTGCATCTTCTTGCTTCTTAGCAGCTTCTTCTTCAGCCTTGGTTAATGCAACCATTTTTGCTGCATTTTCTTCACTTTCCAAAATACCAAATTCAATCAATAAATCTTCTAGTTCATCCATTTCAATGGGTGTAGGAATGGCTAGATTTTTATTGTTGATAATTTTGTCTGCTAATGTTCGGTATTCATTAGCTTGGTTACTATCAGGTGCGTACTCGTTAACAGTCATCCGGCGCAATTCTGCGTGTTGCACAATATTGTCACGGGGTACAAAGTGAATCATTTGGGTACTTAATCGGGATGCAAGTGTAGTAATTAATTCGTCTTCCCGATCAGTTTTGCGGCTATTACAAATTAAGCCACCCAAACGCACACCACCAGTATGGGCATATTTGAGAACACCACGAGCAATATTATTAGCTGCAAACATCGCCATCATTTCCCCAGAGGTAACAATGTAAATTTCTTGCGCTTTTCCCTCTCGAATTGGCATGGCGAAACCACCACAAACAACGTCACCTAATACGTCGTAAGAGACAAAATCTAAATCTTGGTAAGCACCGTTTTCTTCTAGGAAATTAATCGCGGTAATAATACCCCGACCGGCACAACCTACACCTGGTTCTGGTCCACCAGATTCTACACATTTAATCCCACGAAAACCTTCAATTACCACGTCACTTAGTTCCAAATCTTCTACCGCTCCTCTTTCCGCAGCTAAGTGTAATACGGTAGTTTGAGCTTTACAATGAAGAATCAAACGAGTAGAGTCTGCTTTGGGGTCACATCCGACAATTAAAATACGTTGACCCACTTCTGCCATTGCGGCCAAGGTGTTTTGAGAAGTGGTAGATTTACCAATACCACCTTTACCATAGAAAGCTATTTGTCTAATTTTTTCGTCAACGGTCATGATTTTTACTCCTATTTGTTGAGTCTGTAATGATGAGAAGTTTTTACTGTAGGGTTACAGTCTTGATGGCGTGTGAAACTATGCGGGAGGCGCACGTTCCACCGCAATATTTTTAGATTTGAGAAACATATATAAGTGTTAATGAAGGGTAAGAGCAAATAAAGAAAATGCCGTGATTTTATGTTTATTTATTGGAATTTTCTTGAGGAAGTAAATCATTAGTCAATTATTTTTATCTTCTGTAAATCATGACTAATGATTAACAATAAATAACAAAAAATAACGCAAAATATATACATCATGGATGTAAATTTATGCAGATTTTCCCCTGTCAACACAACAGGAAATTTGAGAGAAACTTAATTATTACTACTTATCAATGAGGATGAAAAATCCTAGTCAAAATCTATGAATGATACAAATGAACCTGTCACAGAGAAAGCACAAATTCTTAATAGTTCTCTGAAATATGTATTGCTGTTTCAGGTATTTTGTGATTTCGCTCTGTTGATTCCCTATAAATTAACAATAACATAAACTTTGCTAATTTACTTGCGACTCGCAAGATTTTTTGCAAAATTATCTAGATTATTTATTAAGAATATCTCGAAAGTCTTTTACTGCAAGAACTTCAGGATTTTTAGTTTAAGGATTTTTTTTCCACAACACAGATTTATTTTGATATTTACCAACTTTAATGGTGAATTGAATCAAACAATACAGTTTTTCAAACAAATTTCTGTTTTGATACTCTTGAAGTATGTTATAAAAATTAATTCAATACACTAAGTTAAGCTGCAAATAAATTAATTTTGGGTAAGTAAAATACCTACCCAAGATGTTGAGTAATGGATTTTTTAGAAATTCCTAAAAACTAAAAATCATATATTTTAGTCAGTAGCAATGATAACATCAGTGGCTTTCACTACTGCATATACTTCACTACCTTCTTTGATTTTCAAGTTGTCGGCGGATACTTTGGTAATAATTGATGTTACTTCTACTCCAGGAGCAACTTCTATGGTAATTTCGGTATTAACTAAACCGGGTACAACCTGTTTAACAGTACCTTTAAGTGCATTACGAGCGCTAACTTGCATATTTTATTATTTTCCTTTTCTTACTAATTGTTGTTGGTTTAAAAACCAATAGGTATTATTATCACCTTGATTGTTGGATTTGATTTATACTTAATATATTTTTAATTTTTGGGAAGTTAAAACAATAGGTTGGTAATATTTTATTGGTAATATTTTATATTTATTTTTAAAAACAGTTAAATATATATAAATTGTTTATTTAATGTTTCTAATTTTATTAATATTCAAGAATTGCTATTGATAAATAATCATTAATTACCTATCTATCAACTTAAATTGTAGCGACAATTTGACCAATTTTACTGATATCATAACCACCGAGAACTTCTAATTGGGAGTGAACTAAACGATGGTCTAAAGTGCTAAGTAATTGTTTGACTGGGAACTCATCTAGATGTTCTTTAAGAATTACTAAATCATATCTTGACTGATGGAGAGGAATAAAATCTAATCCGAAAGTAACAGCAACAGAAGCGGTACTAATACCAGCATCTACTATACCAGATGCGATCGCATTAGCAACATCTTGATGGCTATAAACTATTTTCTCAAATCCTTGTAAATGTCGAGATGATAAATGTTCTTTGTGTAATGTTTGTTCTAATAAAAATCTACTTCCAGAACCTTCTTCTCGATTAATAATCGTTGCTTTTTTTTCCACTAAATCAGTAATATTTCTAATATCTTTAGGGTTTCTTGGTTGTACCATAATTCCTTCTTCCCAAACTCCTAAAGTAATTAAAACAGCTTCCTTTCCTGCTAAAACTTCACGGGCAAAAGGAGTATTATACTCTCCTGTTTTTGGATCATATAAGTGCATTCCGGCAATATGAGCTTCACCTCTAGATAAACTATGTAATGCAGCCATACTATTAGCAAAGTGAAAATGTACTCGTAACTGAGGATGCCAACGTTCAGTAGCTCTAGCCCACAAAGAAATTACAGGTGAACAACCAGCAATCACAACTGTATTGTATAAATTGTCAACATTATCATCTAACAAACGCACACGAATTTTATTAGTATTTATATTGGAACTTATATTGGTATTTATTGGCTTTTTACCTTCCCCATCGGCTGGAATCATATCTTGGCGAAAAGCATTTTTACCAATCAAAGGATAAGCTATCCATTGACCTCCTACCCGTGCTAAACTTACCCGCATTTGTTGTATATTCGGAGCAGATTTAGCCAGTACAGCTTCAATTTCTGGTAAATCTTGTTCTAACCAAAATAACTCCTCAACTTGACAACCAAGTGCTTTAGCTAACCGCAGTGAAATAGCTACCGAGGGCGCATATTGTCCCGATTCTACACCACTAATAGTCTGACGAGTCACACCAGCTAAATTAGCTAAATCTTGTTGACTCATCCCTAACCGGGTTCTAATGGATTTTAAATTATTACGGAGATCATTTTCCTGCTTCATTGACTTTATTTATTGATTTTTAACACCGATAGATAGTAAATTTAGGGAAATCAAAGGAAGTAAATCACCATCAATTTCTTACATTATTTTATCATTTTTATGCCAATTATTTTATTTGCTTTTAACTTTTCAAGAATTTTTTGCGGGGTATTTTCGGAGATGTCTATTCACGAATCAAATCGGATTCCTATACATAGATTCTTACTTATTATGATTTTTTAAAATTTAACAAAACTTTATGTATTTTTGTATATCAATTGCTAAAGAAAATATGATGAAAATTAGATGAGAGTAAATATCAAATATATAAACATAGATAAGGAGTGAACGGTTGTTAGATTGGAATATCTGAAACCCTGACGTAATTGAAAAGCTGAATATCCAGAATAAAAGAAATTACGTTAGTATCTTGTTCTTTTCAAAAGGACTAAATTATATGACTAAATCACACCTTTCTCCAGATGATTTGCCTACCTATAAAACTACGCAAATCAGCGAAGTATTAATGAGTCAAATGGAAGAAGTAACTAAAAAGCGCTTTTTCCTATCCTGTGATCATTTAGTACGTGTTGTGCTATCTCATTGTCATTGGTACTTCAAGGTTAATGGTGGTATTTTAATGTTAATGATGGTTTGTCATGATATAGAAAGCTACCAAAATCTCATGATAAATGTTCCCTATTTAGTAGAGAAATTAAAGTTGTTTGCTAACAAGGCAAAAATTAGTATTAGTTCACCAGTAAACAATGGAATTCCTTGGGTTATGAATGTTGAGCAACCTTGGGATGGGGAAGATATAAACACCTAAATAGAGTTTGTTGAGAAAGTAATCTCGTTCCTAGTCTCTGACTAGGAATAACATAACATAGGCTCTGCCTTTTTCTGAAGTTAGAGACTTCAATTTTCATTCTCATACAGAGTATGGGAACGAGAGAAACCTAATTTCCTAATTTAAGAATCAATTTCTGCCAATTCTAACCAACGTTCTGTAGCTACATCTATCGCTTGCTTGAGTGCTTCTACCTGTTCATATAACTTTTGTACTTGGGTATATTCACCTGGAGAAACATTCAATAATTCTTTTTCTGTTGCTGCTTTTTCAGATTCTAACTTGGCAATTTTACCTTCTAACTCCTCAAATTCCCGCTGTTCCCAATTAGATAAACGACGACGTTTTTTAGGTTCTACTTTTTTAGCTTCTACTTGTGAAGATGTTGATTTTTGCTCAGTATTATTTTTGGTTTTTTCTTGGTTATTAGCTGCTTCCTGTTGTGCTGCTTCCTCCGCTTTTTTGTAATCTAAATAAACGGAATAATTACCAGGATATTGTCGTAAATTACCACCTTCTTCTAAAGCAAAAATAGTATCCACTGTCCTATCTAAAAAATATCGGTCGTGGGAAACAACAATTACAGAACCAGAAAAATCCTCTAAATATTCCTCTAAAACAGCCAAAGTTTGTACATCTAAATCATTTGTCGGTTCATCTAAAATCAAAACATTGGGCGCACTCACTAACAACCGTAATAAAAATAAACGTCGTTTTTCACCACCTGAAAGTTTGTTAATAGGTGCATATTGTTGACTTCCAGGAAATAAAAATCTTTCTAATAATTGAGAAGCGGTAATTTTTGTCCCGTCTGCTATTTGAATAAATTCCCCTTCTTCTTTCACATAATCTATTACCCGCTGTTCTTCATTCATTGCTGATAATAAATCTTCAGAATGTTGGTCAAAATAGCCGATGTGAATAGTGCTACCAATTTCTACAGTACCGCTATCCGGGGTAATTCTCCCAGTAATAATATTCATTAAAGTAGATTTACCAGCACCATTACCACCGATAATGCCAATTCTATCTTCGGGGCTAAATTCGTAGGTAAAATCATTAATTAAAGTTCTGTCATTATAGGCTTTACTAACACTTTTTAGATCAATAACTTTTTTACCAATTCGCCGACTAACTGTAGAAATATCTACCTTACCTTGGGTTTGTTTAAACTCAGTTTCCCGCATTGCTTGAATACGTTGAATCCTGGCTTTTTGCTTCGTACTTCTGGCTTTTGGTCCTTTTTTCAACCATTCTAATTCTCGACGTAAGACACCTTGATGTTTACGTTGACTACTAATAGCTGACTCTTCTGCTAGAGCTTTCTTTTCTAAATAATAGGAATAATTACCAGCATAACTAAAAATATCACCACGATCAATTTCAATGATTCTATTAGTTACTTTATCCAAAAAATAACGGTCGTGAGTAATTAAAAATAAAGCTCCACGAAAACGGTTTAAATAACTTTGTAACCATTCTACCGATAAAGCATCCAGATGGTTTGTAGGTTCATCCATTAATAATACATCTGGTTCAGCTAACAAAGCTGTTGCTAATGCAATTCGTTTTCTGTAACCACCTGATAATGTTCCCACTTTCGCATCAAAATCAGCAATTCCTAATTTCGTGAGAATGATTTTAGCATTAGTTTCTAAATCCCATGCACCGGTTATATCCATTTGGTGCATGACATTGGATAAACGAGACATTAACACACTATCTTCAGGATAATGAGCTAATTTATCTGTTAATTCTTCATATTCTCTAACTAAAGTTGTATGTTCACCACTATCAGCAAAAACCTGTTCTAAAACTGTTAAATTTTCATCTAAATCTGGTTGTTGGGGTAAATAAATGATTTTTGCACCGGAGTTAGTTAAAATTTGTCCACCGTCAACTGGTTCTATACCAGCAATCATTTTTAACAGGGTAGATTTACCAGAACCATTAGTACCAATTAAACCAACTTTATCATTAACATCTATACTGAATGTGGCATCTTTTAAAATTTCTTTGATACCAAAATCTTTTTTAACTGATTGTAGTGTAATAATACTCATATTTTTTTATTATTGTTATTAATTATTTAGTTATTGGGCATTAGGCATTGGGCATTGGGCATTGGGCATTGAGTGATTTTACCCTTTCCCAATTACCAATTACCAATTACCTATCCTACAAATAAATCTAGGGGTAAATGTCCATACATTTCATTGACTCCCCCTTCTTGGTAGGATTGACAAGACACTAATACACCGCGATGATGTCCAGCATAGGAATCTAGATAACACAACCCATTTTTACCATTTAATTTGATATAAACTGGACCCTCTGGGTGTGGTAAATTTTCTGGTGGTTGATAACCAAAAGCACGGGAATAGGTTTCCATAGCCAAAATTCCCTCTTCTGCTGTGTCTGCACAAATACCTAAAATTTGGTAATCGGAAAGTTTAGCCAATAAGATTATAGCTTGACGAGTGAGGGCTTTTTCTAGAGGTTTAAGAATTGGTGCTATATCTAAGCAGTTAAATTTGTTGAGGATTTTTTTTGCTTCAGCAACTGTAAGGGTGGTGCGGTTGGAAGTTGACATAGGGCAATTTGATTTGTGAATTTACTGGGGTAAACAGGTAAGAAGTAACAGGGGATTGGTAGATGATAAACAGTTAAGATTTACTTAACTAAAGTTGAATTTTTGTTAGTGCATAAATTCAAGATATCTGGTACAAATTAAATTAAGATTTTCACTATCATCTTGGGCATAAAATCTTGTACTTGCTGTTACTGACTTGGTGATTTTTGTTCATGATGTGTGGATTGAATCATCATCAAACCACACTCACTTTTAATGCCTGAAGATTGTAATTGTGTATACTAATCAAATCAAATTTATTTAGTTGGACATTTTCCCTAAATTGAAAATGAAGGGTGCGCCACCTTGAGTTCCTTCACCCATAACTAACACTTTTGGCATTTGTGCGCCACCTGTTTTCCAAGCTTCGATAGCTTCCTTTTGTAAAACCAATTCCCCCCCTTGAGCTTTGAGAGTCTCTGCTAGGAGTCGTTGGGCTTCGGCTTTACCTTTAGCGCGGTTAATTTCTGCTTGCGCTTCTTGTTCAGCTTCTCTAGCTATGTAGACGGCTCTTTGCGCTCGCTGTTCCGCAATTTGTTTTTCTTCCACTGCTCGCGCAAATTCTGGAGAAAAGGTGAGGTCAACTACGCTCGTATCCAGTACGATTATCCCATATTTATCCAAGCGTTGCTCTAATGCTGTATCAAAATCTTCTTTTAATTCACTTCTTTTAGTAATTGCTTCCTCTACTGTTCGTTTTGCTGCTGCAATTTTAAATGCTTCCTGAGTTTGAGGAGCAATAATTTTAGAAACAATATTCTCTAGTGTACCTTGTTTTCTTCTCACTTCCACTACTTGCAGAGGATCTAGTCGAAAGTTTATGGCAAATCTAGCAGTAAGATTTTGTAAATCTTTGGTAGAACTTTCTGCGGGAACTTCAAATTTTTGAACAGTTAAATCATATACATCTACAATTGATATAAATGGGGGTTTAAAATGGATACCTTCGGTTAAGACACCATCTCTAGCTTTACCTAAAATGCTGATTACTCCCGCTTGTCCAGGATTCATAATCACAAAGGAGTTTAATCCCAGAATAACTAAGATAGCAGCAATTATTCCTATAATTGAAGTTTGTAAATTTGCTAGTTGCTGATTTCTCAAGGTTATATCTCCTAGTAGATAAGTAGTTGGACAAAATTAAATACACTCGTTGAGAGAGGGAACAGGGAACAGGGAACAGGGAACAGGGAACAGAAAAATCAGTTGTGTAATTAATTCTGTCTCATTACTTACTGGTTCTCAAGTAAAATAACACAGATTTTGTGGTAACATTAACACCACATAAGTTTTAACAGTTAGTGGCTACAGGAATTAAATCACACAAAGTCATCCAAAGACGTAAGCATTTTACACATCCCTTGCTACGTCTGTTAGACTACGGACATGAATATCAGCGGCAAGTTTGGCTGGCTGTGGGTGCTTCAATTATGAATAAGGTTTTTGATTTAGCACCACCGGCGTTAATTGGCATTGCTGTAGATGTTGTTGTCAAACAACAAGATTCTATCATTGCTCAGTTAGGTATGAAAAATATTTCTGGGCAATTTGTGGTTTTATCTCTATTGACGGTTGTTACTTGGGTATTAGAGTCATTTTTTGAGTACCGTTATAAGTTGCTCTGGCGCAATTTGGGGCAAAATATTCAACATTATTTACGTCTGGATGCTTACCAACATTTACAAGATTTGGAATTAGCCTATTTTGAAGAACGAAGTACGGGCGGTTTAATGTCTATTCTCAGTGATGATGTTAACCAATTGGAACGTTTTTTAGATGTGGGTGCAAATGATATTATTCAAGTTATTACTACTATTATTATCGTCAGTACAGCTTTTTTTATTCTCGCTCCGGGTGTAGCTTGGATGGCTATGTTACCCATGCCTTTTATTCTCATTGGTTCGGTTGCTTTCCAAAAATTTCTTGCTCCTCGCTATGCTGATGTACGGGAAAAAGTAGGTTTACTAAATGGTCGTTTATCTAATAATCTTAGCGGGATTATGACTATTAAAAGTTTTACCGCCGAAGATTATGAAGCCGCCAGGGTAGAATCAGATAGTCATGCCTATCGTGTTAGTAATGCCCAAGCTATTGCTTTTTCCGCTGCCTATATTCCCATTATTAGAATGTTAATTTTAGCTGCTTTTACCGTATTATTAATATTTGGGGGAATGCAAGTTATTGATGGAAAATTAGCTGTTGGTGCTTATAGTTCTTTAGTTTTTCTGGTACAATTATTACTCTGGCCTTTAACTAGATTAGGTGATACTTTTGACTTATATCAACGGGCAATGGCTTCTACAAATCGGGTGATGGATTTGTTAGATACTCCCCTAGCAATTCATACAGGAAATATTAATTTACCTATAGATTTAGTCCGGGGTGAAGTAGAATTTAATAATGTGACTTTTGCCTATTATGAACGTCCCCCTGTAATTAGACATTTATCTTTATCAATTCCTGCGGGAAATACTATTGCTATTGTTGGTTCTACAGGTTCAGGAAAAAGCACATTAGTTAAACTTTTACTGCGATTTTATGAAGCCCAACATGGTAAAATTACTTTGGATGGTGTGGATTTACAAAGTTTAAATTTACAAGATTTACGTCGTTGTATTGGTTTAGTTAGTCAGGATGTGTTTCTGTTTCATGGTACTGTGGCTGAAAATATCGCCTATGGTACATTTATAGCTACTAATGAAGAGATTATTAATGCTGCAAAGGTAGCAGAAGCCCATAATTTTATTATGAATTTGCCCCAAGGTTATGAGACAATTGTAGGAGAGCGTGGACAAAAATTATCTGGGGGACAAAAACAAAGAATTGCTATTGCTCGCGCAGTGTTGAAAAATCCACCCATTTTAATTTTAGATGAAGCTACATCCGCTGTGGATAATGAAACAGAAGCGGCCATTCAACGTTCTTTAGACAGGATAACAGTAAATCGGACAACTATTGCGATCGCCCATCGTCTTTCTACTATCCGTAATGCTGATTGTATTTATGTCATGGAACATGGAGAATTGGTAGAATCAGGAACTCATGAACAACTTTTAGAAAAAAATGGTATTTACTCTAGTCTCTGGCGTGTACAATCTGGTTTAAAATAGAAACATAGAAACATAGAAACATAAAAACTACAACCTACCAAGTACAAATTATAAATTATGATGTTCGGTGCTTCTCAACAAGATACAGGTGATTATAAATGGCGCAGACAAATAGATAAATTTGTGAAAGAAAATCAACAAGAATTAGCAGCATTATTTTGGGGTTTATGGTTAGAAAACGGTAACAGCAAAGGAACTATTGGTATAGATTTACAACCATACCCACACTTTGTTTATTGTCCACAAATTGAAATTGAAAAACTCAATGAGAGAGTAGAAAACCGACTGCAAGAAATTCTCGGAATTATTGATAATAATAACCCAGAAATAGAAGTTATCATGATTGGTATTGGGAAAGGAGAAATTAAACTAATTCAATTTGCACCAGAAACATCACCAAAAACCTGTTTTGAGCAAATTGGTAAAGATGTAAATACATTATTAGACATCTTAGAAGAAAAAATGAAAACAGAAATCACAGGGTAAATTCAATTATCAGTTATTAGGAGATCAAGGAGTCAGGAGATCCAGGAGTCAGGAGATCCAGGAGTTAAGAGATCAGTAGAGTAGAAGAAAGAACAAAGGATAAAAATATCTCGTTTATCTCGTTCCTAGTCTCTGACTAGGAATGCTATACATAGAGTCTCAGACTCTAATTCAATGTTCCATTTTGAAATATCATTCACAGGAAATCATGGTTAAAAAACGTCTCACCGATTTATTACAAGAAGAAACCCAAAAATTTACACCCTTAACAGATGAATCTACCATTGAAGTTACCGCAGAAAAGGTTATAGAATCTGATGTATCTACAGATGAAGAAATGACAACAAAAACTACATCAACAAAATCAAAAACTCCTACAAAAGCAGACTTGGAAAATACCATTCAAGAATTACAGGAAAACCTAGCACAATACCAAAGTCAAGAAACAGAGTTAAAACAAGAAATTACTGATTTAAAAACAGCTTTATCTGAACAAAAACATTTAGCAGAAAAATTAGCTAAAGAACTCTATGAAACTAAAAAAACAGCTTTACATTTAGCAGAATCTAATTCTCAGTTAATTGCAGAAATGAAAGAATTAAAAGAAAAACCCGCACCAGAACCTGTTAAGGAAACTCCCAAACCACCAGTTCAAGAAAGTTCTAAAAGTTCTAAATCTTTAGTTATTAACCCCCATAAACAATATCGTCCAGCACCCAGAGTAGTGGTGAAAGAAAACACCACAAATGATGATTTTAAAGATAAATCCTGGTTATTATGATTAGAGGGTTGCTGGGAAATTACGTCTTTATTATGTCTTTAACTTGAACGGAAATCTAAAATGTTATTAGCTGTAATTTCCGCTTTCTCTATATGGGGAATATGTCCACAATTTTCAATCCAAATTAACTGACTTTGGGGAATTGCTTTTGCAAATTTTGGTGCATCCTTAGTTCCCAGAATTTTATCATTATCACCCCACAAAATCAGGGTATCTTGCTGAATATTCGCTAATTGTTTGATTTTATAAGCCGAGTAACCACCGCTTTTAGTAAAAGTAATTAGGGATTTATCCCAGTTAGGCATTTTCAGATGTAACTCTGCACAAAGTAAACCATCTGCGGAAACCAGAGATTTGTCATAATATGCAGAACGACAAATACGCTCACGTACTTTTGGACTGCGTAAAAATTCCGCTGCTAAATTATATAATTTGGGAAACATCAACTTACTTAATGCTGAACCACCCTTCAAACCTGCGCTATCAATTAAAATGAGTTTATTTACAACTTCTGGGTAGGTGAGAGTAAAATCAATTACAGCCGCACCACCCATAGAAGCACCCACTAAAATCACTGGTTGGTTAATTAGGGTTTTCCAAAAATAGTATAAATGGGTTTTAATCGCTAAAGGACTGTAAGCTACCTCTGATTGTCTCTCAGTAAAACCAAACCCCAGTAAATCTACTGCCCAAACTTCGTTATTTTCCGCTAATAAAGGTAAAATTCGGCGAAACTCCAACACCGAACTATCAAAACCATGCACTAATAAAATTGGAGTACCACCACTACCCTGATGTACGTAAGTAGTGTTAATTGGTTCAATACTTAAAGGTGTAGAAATTCCCTGACTTTGGATATTTTCAGCCAAGGCAATAGAAGTGGGTTCAGTTAACCCAGTAACAGCAGCGGGTAAAAAACTTGGAAACATAAAAATTAGTTTACATGATATTCCATAAGTAGGTGAACAGAAAAAAACAGAAATATGCCACGAAAAGTAAAATATCCACAAACCTCTTCCCTGTTCCCTATTCCCTATTCCCTATTCCCTTATCACCAAAATTTTAACGCTCACCTACTTAGTTATAGACAAAAAGAAAATTTTGCCAAATGACAAAATGAGTACCAAAGCCTCGTACAATGTATATCACCCGGATTTGAGGAGAATCAAGCCATGCCAATGGCGGTTGGCGTAATTGAAACTTTAGGCTTTCCCTGTGTACTCGCAGCAGCAGACGCAATGGTTAAATCTGCCGCTGTCACCATTGTCTACTATGGCATTGCTGAAAGTGGACGCTTGTTAGTTGCTGTCAGAGGTCATGTTGCAGAAGTAAAAAGAGCAGTAGAAGCAGGTATTGCTGTTGAGGAAGGGGTTTATGGTGGTCAAGTAATTACCCATTACATAGTTCCCAACCCTCCAGAAAATGTAGAAACCATTCTACCCATTCATTTCACTTCTAAATCTGAACCTTTCCGCATTTTCTAAACAAGTTTCTACTCAAGGCTTCAAGACATAGCTTTGTCAAATTAACTTGTAGCAGATAATTATATAAATAAAGGAGATTAAAAAATGTCACTACAGGCCGTCGGATCATTAGAAACAAAGGGTTTTCCCGCAGTATTAGCAGCAGCAGACGCAATGGTAAAAGCTGGGCGAGTAACCTTAGTAGGATATATCCGAGTTGGTAGCGCCCGGTTTACCGTGAATATTCGTGGTGATGTGTCAGAAGTGAAAACAGCAATGGCCGCTGGTGTAGAAGCAGCAGAAAATGTGTATGGTGGAACTTTAGAATCTTGGGTAATTATTCCCCGTCCCCATGAGAACGTAGAAGCTGTTTTACCAATTGCTTACACAGACGAAGTACAACAGTATAGGGACTCTGTAGAAAATCCCGTGATTAGATCAGCCAGCGGTAGATAAATTAAACTTGTTGGAAGCACAGGTGATAGGTTATGGGTAACAATGATGAGTTGTTTTCCGCACACCCTACACCCTGCACTCTGTCAATGTAAATAATACTTAAACAAATCATCTGCAAAATGCTAATTCATGGTTTAATCACTCAAGTAGTTAAAAATAATTACTGAAACTAAGTGATCTCTGTCATAGTAAGTACATTACCTATTTATAGTAATATTCTGAATACTGAGTTAATTAATAGGAGTGGTCTAAAATATCATTACTGAATTAGCTAATTAGTTATTTGTCTACAGGTTTTTGCTCACAAAAGTAAAGGTTTTATGAGTTTTATCTATCAATTACCTAAATTGATGTAGAGATAGATTGAAGAATTTACTTTTAAGTCAAATGCTTACTTATATAAAATCACAGGGTAGTTATCTTAGAGAGTATTGTCATTTTCTAACAAATGTCAAGACTTGTAAAGAAAATTGAGGGAAATAATTACAAAAACTTGAAACTAACACAGGTAAATCATCGTCAAAAGTAAAGATTAATCAAATCAAAATCATTTGCACCTGTTCTACCTGGGAGATAAAAGGTAAATACCTCAGTTAAAAATTAACTCATCACTTCAGTCAAGCAAAACTTAATAAAAAATTTCGATATTGATAATTTTTTGATAAGTTGCGTGCGGTGAATTGTCAACACAGAACTACTAATGAAACATTTAAAATGGTATGGGGGTTGTGATGCAAACTTTAAGTCAGAGTTTTGAGGAGCGCAATCTCAACATGGGAGAAGATGAAGCAAACCTAACTCAGTATTGGCAAGAGCGACTGGAAGCTGAATGTCCAGAACAAAGTGAGGCTACTAGAAAAAGTATTATACTTTGGCTATTGGGGTCAGATTCCAGTAGATTTTCCCAAATTAGTCCCAAAGAATTAGAAGTTGCTAAACAGGCAATGGAGTATCGCTGGCGGATTTTAAAACAACGATACCTGGGAATGGGAAGAGAAAGGGCATATCGTAACCTTATTAATCGCTTAGGCAGCGTAATTACACTGAGAAACAAAATTCAGACTTGGATTTCCCTCAGCCGCGATCGCCAGCGTAGCGTTATGGATGTCTTACAAGAACTACTGCAAGAGCTATTGCAAAGCGACTCATACATGAGACAGCAGATGGCAGAAATCTCAGCAGTAAGTCAAGATAGAAGACTACAAGATACTTTATTATTTGCAAGTATTGAAGAATACTGTTTACGTCCAGTACGTAATCAGCCCTTATTAGTGTATCGCTTCGTTAACTACCTGAGAAGAATTCAGCGTGGTGGTTTAACCCAAGTTCCAGTTAATGACTTAATTAGACTTGTTTCTGACGAAGTATTGAGTGATGATACAGATAATCCACTCAACCTAGTAGATAATCAGGCGATCGCTGAATATCAAGAAGCACAACAACTAGAAGAACAACAGTCTCTGCGTCAAGCAGTCAGTCAGGAATTTGAAGAATACCTGCTGCAAAATTTAGGACAACAAGCAGTAGACTGGCTCAAACTCTACCTCCAAGGTAAACCCCAAGATGAAATAGCCAAAAAACTCAATAAACCCATCAAAGAAGTATATAGACTCAGAGAAAAAATTAGTTATCATGCTGTGCGAGTATTTGCCATCAAAAACAAACCAGAACTGGTAGACAATTGGTTAGCGACTTCCTTGGAGGAACACAATCTGGGCTTAACTCAAATTCAGTGGCAGCAACTAGAAGAAAGAATCAGCCCTTTAGGTAAAGAAATTCTTTACCTGAGAAAAGCAGGACATTCGATAGAGTCAGTAGGTGAGCAATTAAAACTCAAAACCCATCAAGTTATGGGTGAATGGACAAAAGTCTATTTAGCCGCCCAAACCTTGAGAAGTAAAGAGTAGCTCACTCCATGCAGCACTATCAACAAGAAGGAAATGAAGGGGAAAATTGACTTTCCCTTGCTTTTCATCTTCCAGATACAGCCATAGTTACCAAAATTAGGAAACAGTTGACAGGTAACAGTAAGAAATATAGGTTTTAGTTTTAACTAATCTGCTCATTAACTTATCTACAGCCATATTTAAAAATTAACTAGAATAAAACATCAAAAAGACACAATCAAAATATTGACCATAGCAAGCTACATAGAAGTTATGCTACCCTAGAGTCAGTAGCTATGTTCAAATAAGTTAAAATAAGCATAAGCTGTTAACAGTGATTAAAAAACTTATTAACTGCAATCTAAATTACATTACACTTACGTAAGTATGAATTGGTAACAAGCCTTGTAGTTAGAGTTTATTGCAGTTTACTATTTCACATATCCAGTATATTAACTTGAATTCTTTCTCCGTGAAAATTTCATGCAAACCCAGGTTTTTAGCGACATTTTCCCTTTATTAAATACAGCCAATCCACAAACCTTAGAATGGCTGATCAGCGTTGCAGTCGAACATGAATACCCAGGCGGCAGAGCAGTATTAATGGAAGATGCTTGGGGTAATGCAGTTTACTTCCTGGTATCCGGTTGGGTAAAAGTCAGACGTACCAACGGAGACGACTCCGTAACAATAGCAATCTTAGGTCGGGGTGACTTCTTTGGCGAAATGGCAGTTTTAGATGAATCTCCAAGATCAACTGATGTGATCGCCCTGTCACCAGTTAAATTATTAACCGTATCCAGAGAGCGTTTTATCCAAATTCTGTTTAAAGATCCACAACTACATCATCGGATGTTACAACTGATGGTGCGACGACTCCGGCAAATTAACATCCGCTTGCAAATGAAATCTTGCCCACCGGCGGTTAAACTAGCTCATACCTTAGTAGGTTTAGCGGAAAACTATGGAAAAAGTTCACCCCAAGGTAAAGAAATTTTGTACATACCTTATCAAGATTTAGCACAAGTCACAGAAATCACCCTGGATGAAACTACCAAAATCATGGATAAGCTGAATGAAAAACAATGGATCAAAATAGATTCCAGCAAGAATACTATACATATACTGAATTTCCCGCAGATGGTACATCTAGCTAACAAGTTCTAATCTGAATTTGCACTGAGTTTTGAGAAACTAAGCAGTATGGGAATTTCAACTATTGACTATTATCTATGAACTGTTGACAATCGTCTAATACCCTACACTCGGCAGCAGTCATGAATAAAGCAAAAGTTAGCTATACAGAATCTCCAACTCAGGCAATTAACTCAAGTATTCACTATTGGGTAGCAATGCCTCAACCAGAAACCCATCTGTTTGAGGTGACTTTACACATTTTCAATTATCCATTGTCTGTAATTAACTTGAAAATGCCAGTGTGGACACCAGGATCTTACTTGGTGCGAGAATATGCTAAGAATTTGCAAGACTTTGCTGCCTTTGCTGATGCGGAAACTTTATCATGGCGAAAAATTAGTAAAAACCACTGGCAAGTAGAAAAGGGAGATGCTGCTGAAGTTATCGTGCGTTACCGTGTATTTGCCAATGAATTATCCGTGCGTACAAACCACCTAGATACTACTCATGGGTATTTTAACGGTGCAGCACTATTTTTGAGAATTACTGGTTGGGAAGATCAACCAATACATATTACCATCGTACCACCCAATTCACAGTGGCAAGTAATTACTGGTTTGCCTCAAGTCAAAGGAGAAACAAACACTTTTTTAGCAGAGAATTTTGATACTTTAGTTGATAGTCCTTTTGAAATTGGCAATCATGAAATATTCAACTTTGAAGTATTAGGAAAAACCCATGAGTTAGCAATTTGGGGACAAGGAAATTATCAACCAGAAAAGCTGATCAATGATTTTAGTAAAGTTATTGAAGTTGAAGCACAAATGTTTGGTGGTTTACCTTATGAAAGATATGTTTTTATTTTACACTTGTTAAATCAAGCCTATGGCGGTTTGGAACATAAAAATTCCTGTTCTTTAATTTATCATCGCTTTGGATTTCGTCATCAGGAGAAATATGAGCGCTTCATTCAATTAGTCGCCCATGAATTTTTCCACCTTTGGAATGTGAAAAGAATCCGCCCCCAAGGTTTAGAAACCTTTGATTATGATCAAGAAAACTACACAGATTCCCTATGGTTTTGTGAAGGAACAACCAGTTATTATGATTTAGTGATTCCTTTTCGAGCCGGAATTTATGACGTAAAATCTTATTTTCATCATCTTAATCAGGAGATTACTAAATACTTAAAAACTCCAGGAAGAAAAGTACAAAATCTTTCTGAATCTAGTTTTGATGCTTGGATTAAGCTCTATCGTCAAGATGCTAATAGTGGTAATTCCCAAATTTCTTACTACTTAAAAGGGGAAATGGTCTCACTTTTATTAGATTTAATAATTCGCTCTCATCATCAGAATCAGCGTTCTTTTGATGATGTCATGGTGAAAATGTGGGAGCAATTTGGAAAAGATGAAATTGGTTATACTAGCCAACAATTAAAATCGGTGATTGAATCTGTTGCTGATTTAGATTTATCGGATTTCTTTAAGTCCTATATTCATGGATTGGATGATTTACCTTTTGATCAATATTTGCAACCTTTTGGTTTGCAGTTGGTAGAAGAATATGATCACACGCCATATTTAGGAGTAAGAATCAAAACTGAAAATGGCAGGGAAGTAGTTAAATTTGTAGAAATGGGTTCACCGGCACAAAAAGTAGGTATTGATGCGGGAGATGAGTTATTAGCAATTGATGGAATTAAGTTAGGAGCAAATCAATTAAATGAAAGGTTGCAAGATTATCAAGTTAATGATGTGATTGAAATTTCTGTTTTCCATCAGGATCAACTACGTCAATATTCAGTTACTTTAGCACCACAACATCCTAGTAAATATAAGTTGAAACCTGTGGCAAATCCTGATCAAAATCAGACAGAAAACTTCTTAGGTTGGTTGGGTGTACCATTATCTACCATTAAGTAGGGTTTGCTGAAACAGTTATCTGTGAGGAAAGGTGACAGGTGACAGTTGACAGTTGACAGTTGACAGTTGACAGTTGACAGTTGACAGTTGATAGTTGACAGTTGACAGTGAACAGGTGACAGTTGACAGTTGATAGGTGACAGTTGATAGGTGACAGGTGACAGTGAACAGGTGACAGTGAACAGGTGACAGGTGACAGGTGACAGTTGACAGTTGATAGGTGACAGGTGACAGTGAACAGGTGACAGTTGACAGTTGACAGTTGATAGGTGACAGGTGACAGTGAACAGGTGACAGTGAACAGGTGACAGGTGACAGTGAACAGGTGATACTTTGTTAGTTCTTCCCTATTCCCTATTCCCTATTCCCTATTCCCTATTCCCTATTCCCTATTCCCTTCTTCAACTGATTCCTAGAGATGCTTTTTCAGCACTCCTGGTTCATGTTGAATTGGTAAAACATCTAAAATATCGGTTTGAGAACAATATTTTAAATCTTCTAGACATTCTAAACGTAGTAAGCGTTTACCATGACTAGCTTGATGAAATAATCCTAATAAGTCATTTTGCCACTGAGAATAAAGGGCGATCGCACTTGTAACTTCATCATTACCAGTGATTTCTTCTAAAGAAGAGTTAGTTTGTTGCCAAATGCTATGGGCGATCGCACCTGCACAAACTGTATCTTCTAGAGAAAAACTACCTTCCCAACCAGAACCGACGATCCACACTGTTTCTGGTTGCTTTTCCAAAACAAACCGTACTACAGCAGCACGGTTAATTAAAGCTGCGGCTAAGACTATGGGAGCTTTTTCTATTCGCTGTAAAGCACGAGTACCATTAGTTGTACTAATAAATAAACGTTTTCCCTGGACTAATTCTGCTGTGCAATCTAAGGGGGAATTCCCCAAATCAAAGCCAGCTACCTTACTACCCCCTCTTTCTCCAGCCCGTAACCGTTTTTCAGCTGGCCATTGTTCGCTTACTGCCATGAGTTGCTCTAAATCGCTGAAAACTTGCACAGCCTCGCCTCCAGCCGCTAAAACCGTCGCCATTGTGCTAGTGGCTCGCAGGACATCAACGGCGATCGCGCATTCTGGCGTTTCCTCAGTTGGGGTTAATTCTGGAGTATGATATACAAATATCTTCACGGGCTAGATATACCTGCTCTATACTACTGCGGTTATATTCTACCCATTTGATGTCACCAACTGTTGATATTATCTTTAATAATAAATAAATACTAAAAATAATAAAAAACAGAAACAGTTTGTGTATCTGGATTTTTGAGGTTTTGATGGTAATATTATTTCTTCTAATCAAAAATATAGAAAAAACTACTATTAAATACCAGATAATAAAAAGAAACTAAATATACATACAAAAATAAACACCTATACGGATAAACTCTTGAATGATGATCAACATCATAGTCTGAATGCAAGTTATAATTTTCTTGCGGAGCAACTTTACAAAAATTTATGAATAATTCACCTAATCCCCTTGTGCAAGCCTTTTTTGTAGGCAGAGCTGTAGCAGAAGTAATTAATGCGCGTGTAGAGGTAGCCCTAACCGACGCTTTAAGTGAACTTGGTAAATTTGATGCTGAAGCTAGAGAGCATTTACGCCAATTCACAGATGAAGTCATGGAAAGGGCGAATCGAGCGGCTGCAAATTCTGGAACTGCTACTACCAGCAACAGTAGCGGTGGAGAGGCTCAGGGTTCAATTGACCTACAAACGGAAATTGACGAACTCAGAGCGGAAATAGCCCTATTGAGAACTGAACTACAAAATTACCGTAGTACGTCAAAATAGAGGTAATAGGTGACAGGTGACAGGTGACAGGTGACAGGTGATTGGTAACTATCTTCTTCACCCCAACCTTCCATATCCTCACCTTCCCATCTGGCTACCTTCACACAATATAATCGCTAAAAATTAGGAAGACGAGTGTCTGTTTTGACGACTAATTCAATGAATACCCAACGGTATCAAAACAATATGGAACAAGGTTATTCTGGCAAGGCTTACCGTTGGAATCGGGAAAAATACTCTAGTAAACGCCGCTTTATAGATATTTGGTCTTTTGTGTTGACCTTTATGTTTAAAATTTGGCGGTATAATAAAGAATGGAGTTATCCTGGTGGTGTCACGGAAGCTAAACAAGCAGCTAGACGTAAAGCCCAAGCAATCTGGGTGAGAAACACATTTTTAGATTTAGGTCCAACCTTTATCAAAGTTGGCCAGTTGTTCTCCACCCGTGCTGATATTTTCCCCACAGAATATGTAGAGGAACTCTCTAAATTGCAGGATCGAGTACCAGCATTTAGCTATGAGCAGGTAGAAAATATTATTGAGCAAGAATTAGGTAAAAAAATTCCGCAACTATTCCAGAGTTTTGAACCTGTTCCCTTAGCCGCTGCTAGTTTAGGGCAGGTACACAAAGCGGTACTGCATTCTGGGGAATCAGTGGTTGTTAAAGTACAACGTCCTGGACTGAAACGACTATTTGAAATTGATTTACAAATTCTTAAAGGTATTGCCCGTTATTTCCAAAACCATCCCAAATGGGGAAGGGGTAGAGATTGGATGGGTATTTATGAAGAATGTTGTCGAATTCTCTGGGAAGAAATTGATTACCTGAATGAAGGACGTAATGCCGATACATTCCGGCGTAATTTTCGTAGTTTTAGCTGGGTAAAAGTACCAAGAGTTTACTGGCGTTATGCCACATCTAGGGTAATTACTTTAGAATATGTTCCAGGAATTAAGGTCAGCCAATATGAAGCTTTAGAAGCGGCTGGTGTAGATAGAAAAATGATTGCCCGTTATGGCGCTCAGGCATATTTACATCAGTTACTCAATAATGGTTTCTTCCATGCTGATCCTCATCCTGGTAATTTAGCAGTTAGCCCCGATGGTGCTTTAATTTTCTATGATTTCGGGATGATGGGGCGTATTAAAGCCAATGTCCGCGAAGGTTTGATGGAAACTCTATTTGGTATTGCCCAAAAAGATGGCGATCGCGTAGTCCAATCTCTAATCAATTTAGGGGCAATTCAACCAGTAGACGACATGGGTCCTGTGCGGCGTTCTGTCCAGTATATGCTGGATAACTTCATGGATAAGCCTTTTGAAGCCCAATCAGTAGCAGCTATCAGTGAAGACCTTTATGACATAGCATACAACCAACCATTCAGATTTCCAGCAACTTTCACCTTTGTAATGCGGGCTTTTTCTACCCTAGAAGGAGTAGGGAAGGGTTTAGATCCAGAATTTAATTTTATGGAAGTTGCCCAACCCTATGCAATGGAACTTATAACTAACAATAGTGGTTTACAGGGGAATAGCATTTTGAATGAACTAAGTCGTCAAGCAGTACAAGTTA
>RDXV01000306.1 GCA_004292695.1 Nostocales cyanobacterium
GTCTGTTGATGTAATTTTAAATTGTTTTTGATGCCAGTTGACTAGGTTTGTTAGTCCTTGATGGGTTATTTCTACTCCTTTGGGTGTTCCTGTTGAACCACTTGTGTAGATGATGTAAGCTGTGTTTTCTGTTTTTGTTTCTATGTTGGGATTATTTTGATTTTGTTTGTTAATTTTTTCCCATTCTGTATTTAAACAAATTTTTGTAATTTGCTGATTTTCTATTTGTTGTTTGAGGTTTTCTTGTGTTAGTAAGATGTTGATTTTTGCATCTTCTAACATATAGTTTACTCGTTCTTTTGGATTGGATATTCTGTGTCTATTGGTAAATACGCACTTCCCGCTTTTAATGTTGCTAATATCCCTATTATCATTTCTAGGGAACGTTCTATATATATTCCTACTATGCTATCTGTTCCTATTCCTAAGGATGTTAAATGATGTGCTAGTTGGTTGGCTTTTTTGTTTAGTTCTGAATAGGTTATTTGTTGATTTTCAAATATTACTGCAACTGCATCTGGTGTTTTTGCAACTTGTTCTGTAAATAGTTGAATTACTGTTTTTTGTTGATGTTCTGTTTCTGTGTTATTCCAATTAATTAATAATGTTTGTTTTTCTGGTTCTGTTAATATTGGTAGTTGGTTTATTTCTAGTGTTGGATTTTCTACTATTGCTGATAACAAAGTTTGAAAATGTCCCAACATTCTGGTAATTGTTTCTGCATCAAAGCGACTATTATCATAACTAATCTTGATAATTAATTGTTCACCAGGTCCAGAAATAATAGTCAAGGGATAATTAGTATGTTCAATTCCTCTGGAATTAGTAATGGTTAATTTTGCGTCGGTTTCGACATTATTAGAATCAATGGGATAATTTTCAAAGACGACAATACTATTAAATAACCCAGTACCTCTAGGAACTTCACTCCATCCTTGAATTTCCACTAATGGAGAATAAGCAAACTGTTCTGAGTCTATCTGTTGCTGTTGTAATTGCTTCAATAAAGATAAGACATCAATATTTTCTGCAATCTGTAATCTTACAGGTAAGGTATTAATAAATAATCCTACCATTGACTCTACACCAGGTAAAGATGGAGGACGACCGGAGACAGTTGCACCAAAAACTACATCATTTTCTTGACTGTAACGAGATAACAATAAACCCCAAACACCTTGTACCAAATTGTTCATTGTTAATTGATGCTGTCTGATAAATTCTGTCGCTAATTTTGTTTTTTCAACTGTTAAATAAGCAACTTGTTCTTGATATTCAGACTGTTGACGATTTGATAAGGGTGTTTCTACTACTAAGGGAGTTGGTGATTCAAAACCACTGAGTTTATTTTGCCAAAATTCCTGGGCTAAATTTTGTTGTTGTTGTTCCTGTAACCACGCAATATAGTTACTGTAATTGATGGTTGGTTTGACTTCAGTATCTACACCTTCAGTAATTGCATGATAATAATTAAACCAATCTTCCCACACTAAAGGTAAAGACCAACCATCAAGTAATATGTGGTGGAAGTTCCACACAAATTGATAACTTTCATCACTTAATTGCAGTAAATACAATCTCATTAATGGAGTTTTATCAAGTTGGAAACTTTGTTTTCTTTCAGCTTGTAA
>RDXV01000186.1 GCA_004292695.1 Nostocales cyanobacterium
TATCTTTGATAGAAACTCAATAGAGAGGCTTGTAGTTAGCCCAGTCAGGTGTAAGCCTTACCAAGCTAGAAATATTTGACTATATTTTTAGTAACTATTGATATTAAAAATTTCTAATATTTGTTGGCAAATCTGTTTAAGTTTATCGCTTACCACTGAAGAAGGTAAAGATTCACCACAAAAAGTCCATTGTTCCACTGTAGATAATCGCCATACTTGGCCACGATGATCAAACCCTGATACTTCAATTCCTATTGCTCGACGAAATTTACTAATAGGATCTTGATAAAAACGGATTTGAAATAATACACTGCGACTACGCCAAGATTTGCTAATTCCCGGAAAGTGAAAACCGATATCTATGGAATCAGGATCTACCAATTCTCTGGTTTCTGGATCATTTTGCCAAGGTTTGAGATCGCTTTTCGCATCAGGAAATTCCAGTTTAAACAGATTAACTACTGTTGCAATTTTACTGGCTAGTTCAAGGTTGGTTGCCTGTTCAGCTGCATTCACGTTACAACTCTCCTAATATTGCATCGGCCTGTGGGGGATGTGAAAACAGAAAAACCGCCAGAAGGCTAATCTTTTTAGTGTTTCAGCTTATCAAGAAGTTTGGTAGTTTTGCAACTGTGAATCAGGATTTCCATACATTTTCAGCATATATCAGCAGTAATGAGTCAGCGGCTTTTACCAGTTTCCGCTAAAATTACCTGTAAATCCATGAACAAATAGTAAATTAACTTAGTCTCTATGGTGCGTCAACGCTCTATTTTGTCACTGATTCTTGTACTTGTTACCACGTTTCTAGTTAGTTGTGGCGGTCCTAGTGTTGCTACTGCACCTCCTACATATACAGAAGCTCAAGTTGTGAAAATTCAGGAGTATATTCCTGAAATTCAGATGGTACAAGATCGTTCTCCAGAATTAAAGAACCTAATCCAAAGCGGTGAATGGATTAAAGTAGGTAATTTTATTCACGGTCCAATGACTGAAGCTAGGTTAAGTATGACCTATGTTTTGCCTAACTTGTTACCCCAAGATCAACCCAAAGGAAGACAAATTACAAAGGATTTATTAAGCCATTTGGTGAAAATTGACCAAGCTGCTAGTGCTGGTAATACTATTCAGGCTTTAAGTGGTTACAAAGATGCTTATGTAGATGTTGATAAGTTCTTACAACTGATTCCAACACAAGCTGACAGTTAACAGCAAATAGTTAATCTTGTTTACTGATAACTGATCACTGATAACTGAATAACTCTGAGTCTTGAGTCACAAAAATCAGGGGTAATGTAGTGATAGGGTGAAGAAGATAATGTTTTCTCTTCATCCTTCACTGTTTAGAAAAGTTATGGATATAGTAATTATTGGTTGTGGTGTAGTTGGAGCGGCGATCGCCTATCAACTCAGCCAAGTTAAAGGTTTAAATATTACTGTTTTTGACAAAAATCAACCCGCCCAAGGTTCAACTGCTGCGGCTTTGGGTGTGCTAATGGGGGTTATTAGTCATAAAATTAAAGGTAAAGCCTGGAAAATCCGCGAAGACAGTATTAAACGTTATGAAACTTTAATTCCTGAATTAGAAGGAATAACAGGCCGCAAAATTCCTTGTAACCGTCAGGGAATTGTGATGTTATTATCTGAAGATCCAGAACACCCCCTAGAAAGTGGTGTAGAAGTGATTGCTGAATGGGAACAATTACGGGAAGTTCGTAAAACCCAAGGTTGGCAATTAGCGGTTTGGGACAGGGAAAAATTACAAAAGTTTTGTCCACAAATTAATCATCCACAAATTATTGGTGCTGCTTATTCTCCCCAAGATTTACAACTCAATCCTACAGCTTTAACCTTAGCTTTAGTAGATGCAGCACAACGGAACGGAGTTAAATTTAAGTTTGGTGTCAATGTCCGTAATAATCAAAGTATATCTTCTCAATTAGTGCAAACTTCCCCAGTGGTAACAGCACAACTCAAATCTATTGACACTACAGAAGGAACTGTTAACGGTGATTGGTTTATTGTTTCTGCTGGTTTGGGTTCAACTTTATTAACAACTCAATTACACCAAAAAATAAACGTTCGCCCGGTTTTAGGACAGGCTTTATATTTAAGTTTAGGTCGTATTTTAGGTAATCCAGATTTTCAACCAGTAATTACTGGTAATGATATTAATTTAGTACCTATGGGTGGTGGTGACTATTGGGTAGGTGCAACGGTAGAATTTCCCCAAGATAATGATGAAGTTTACGCCAAAAAAGAATTACTGGAATCTTTAAGACAACAGGTAATTGGATTTTGTCCAGATTTATCAGAAGCTAAAATTCTCCGCACTTGGTCGGGTTTACGTCCTCGTCCTGAAGGTAGGCCAGCACCTGTAATTGAAAAATTACCCGCTTATAGTAATGTTATTGTCGCCACAGGTCACTATCGTAATGGGGTTTTACTTGCTCCTTCCACTGCGTTAGCTGTACAAAATATGATCTTTCCTAGTGGTAGTTAAGGTAAAATTAGTGAGGGTTTAGTAGTGCGTGCTAAACCCTTTAACCCCTAATTAAACTCTAATTAAATTCTAATTTATACAGCAGTTTCGATTTAATGAGGGACAAATTTAGATCACAAAACCTTACACCAAAAGGATTTTTAAGCTGATAGCTGCTGTAATTTATGTTCTCAATTCGTGCATATTTTTGACAATTTTAGTCACAATATTTCTGGGGGCAAATTTGACAGATTCCACTAATATTTTATTTCTGATACCGGGAATAACTGTTGTTTTATTTGCCATCAAACTATCAAAGCCAATTTTAGCTACAGTTTTTGTTGTCATCATTCTATTAACATGAGCAATTTTTGATTCTTCCATTGCTGCTGCTTTTTGAAATTCTGAATCTGTTGGTCCAGGACAAAGGGTAGTAACTGTTACTCCTGTACCTTCTAATTCATTAGCTATGGCTTCAGAAAATGATAAAACATAGGCTTTACTAGCAAAATAAACCGCCATTAATGGTCCTGGTTGAAAAGCTGCTACAGAAGCAACGTTTAAGATTTTGCCATAGCCTTGTTTGATCATATCAGGTAGAAACAATTTAGTTAAATGGGTGAGAGTAATAATATTCACCTGCAACATTTTTAATTCTGTGTTCCAGTCAGTTTCACTAAATACCCCATAAGTACCAAAACCAGCGTTATTGACTAAGATATCAATTTTAATTCCTGCTTGCTGCAATTGATTAAATATTTCTGTAGGAGATGTGGAAACGGATAAATCTTTAACTAAATATTGGACGGAAATATTAAATTTACTACTAAATTCTTCAGCTATTTTTTTGATTGTTTCTGCATCTTTATCAACTAAAACTAAATTAAAATTATGACTTGCGAAAATTAAAGCTAGTTCATAACCTATGCCATGTGCTGATCCTGTTACTAATACAGTTTCAGTTTTTTGAGTATTTTTCATGATGTTTTCATCGCTAACTTCTATTCTGAAAATTTCTTGATGGAAATATTTCTACAGTTATTAAAATTAATATTCTTATTAACCATATTGTTCTCTAGTCAGAAAATCTGTATCTTTAGATTCACTCTGTAGTTACAAACAATTCAAAGTTATTATCTTTTAACTAATAGATAATTGTGCCAAAATATGATATTTATATCTTGATATCAAAATCAATGTAATTAACATTACGTTTTCAATTTGTTACTTAGTTAATCTAAAAATTAATCAAGATATGCAAGCAAGTTTTTTGAGTGCGGTTGTTTTACCTATATCCTTAGCAATTATCATGTTGGGAATGGGTTTTTCTCTTGTTCCAGAAGATTTTAAACGTGTCAGTCAGTATCCTAAACCTGTTGCTGTCGGTTTGATTTGTCAGTTAATTTTATTACCTATCCTGGGTTTTATTATTGCCAAAATTGTACCTATGCAACCAGAAATTGCTATGGGTTTGATGATTATAGCACTGTGTCCAGGGGGTGTATCTTCAAATATTATTACTTTTTTAGCAAAGGGAGATGTAGCACTTTCTGTGACTCTTACTGCTTTGAGTAGTGTGATTACAGTTTTCACAATTCCTCTGTTTGGAAATCTTGCATATCAACATTTTATTGGTAAAACTGCGTCAATTGCTTTACCTATTGGCCCGACAATATTACAAATTTTTGTGATGACTATTGTTCCTATTAGTTTAGGAATGGTAATTAGGAAATTGTATCCTAAAATTGCCATTTCTTTGGAGAAAGTTACCAGTAAGTTAGCGACAGGTTTACTAGCAATAATTATTATTTTGTTAGTAATTCGTGAATGGGAAAAGTTGCCTAGTTTTATTGTACAAGTTGGACTTGGTGTAGCGTTGTTAAATTCTATTTCTATGTTGATAGGATTTTATGTAAGTAAAATTTTGGGTCTTAATTCTGCTCAACAAGTTTGTATTACTATTGAGGTAGGATTACAAAATGGAACTTTAGCTATTGCAATTACGGCGGGAATTTTGAATAATCCTGATATGGCTATTCCTGCGGCGGTTTATGCTTTGTTTATGAATTTGACAGGGTTTTTGGCGATTTTATATGGTAGGAAGTTGGCTTTAAGTACAACTGTTTAATTATCAAGATACCCGACTTTTAAGAGGATGTTTGAAAAGTCTCTCATGGTGTATTAAATATTTTTAGATCCCCCTATATCCCCCTTAAAAAGGGGGACTTTAATTTTAATTCTTCCCTTAAAAAGGGGGACTTTAACTCTAACTCTAGTTCCCCCCTTAATAAGGGGGGTTAGGGGGGATCTTCACGTTTTTTAGTTAACGTTAATTTCCGGGTTGAGTAAATCCAAATTGATTAAATATCCAGTGATACCATTCTTGATGAGTTGTCACAAATGTCAATGCTGTTTCTAAATCAGTATCTAAATCTTTGTTATAAATGCTGATAATCAAATCATAAATTAAATCAAACAAAATTCGATCTTTTTGATTGAATAAAACAAAGTTTCCATTTTTACTATTGTTTAATTGTTTAATTCTTTCTTTTCCTACAGCACCTGTAATATCTGGTTGACGTTCATCTCTGATCAGATAAAATTTACTTTCAGGGTGATTAACAACCAATTGATTAAAATTACCAATACGAGTAGTAAAGGAAGTACCGTTAGTTTCCAAAAAACCAATTACATTATATTTTTGGCTGGTTTCAATCACAATATGTTCTGGTAAGACTCTTTTTCCAACACGAAATTGTGTTAATTTAAAGGAATGAATATGATTGAATGCTTCAGCAATAGTTCTGAGTTTACCAATGTCGTCACTATCACTAATAATAGTTGCGTTGTGATATTTCTGTTCTAATTCATGATGATGTTCTTTGAGGTATTCTATTACGGGGTTGATGAAAATTTTTGTGTCATCTGGTGGATGGGGTGTTAATTCTTCCTGTAAGTTATTAATATCAACGGTATCAGCTAATGAACTAGCTTGAATGAGTTTATTTAAAACTTGAATTATGTTCTGTTGCTGTTGTTGTAGAAATTTTAATTGTTGTTCTATTTTTTCGTTTGGTTCTAATTCACGAATTGGTTTTCTTTCATCTGGTAAAGAAATTTTATTGACTCTATAATCATAGTAGTTAGCAGCACGGTTTAAAGCTGCACGAATGGGGGTTTTACTTAAAATGTCTTCTAAGTCTTCCGGTGAAAATATTTGTTCTAAGGAAATATCTACAGCTTGTATTTTTAGTTGAAGAATAGATTTTACTTCTGTTTCTGTTGGTTGTCGTAAATAAACTTGATATTGGGAGATTCTACCAATAATGGATTGATCAAATATTGATTGAAATTGTTCCCATCTATCAGGAAATAAGTTCAAGATGATTAAACTATTGGGAACATGAGTAAATATTTCTTTAATTGCTTCAGCAAAGTTTAAGAGAATGTCTCGGTTGTGAGGATATCCTAAAGTTTCCAGTTGATCAAAGATAATAATTAAAGGTTCATCTAAACTGGATAATTTACCTAAAACGGAAATAGCTTCTAAGGAAAATGTTTCTTTACTAATTTCTTCACTCCAGTTTGGTAAACCGATCATTTCCGCTTCTTCATCAGTTAATGTATTTCCTGATAACCAACGAGTAGTTATATTCCGATATCTATAATCTGTATAACTACAATATTTAACCATTCCTTGAATGATAGGTAATGCAAAAGTTCCAGCGGAGTAATTATTTAACCACCATTCATTAATTGTTTTTTCTATATATTTCCAATTAGAGAGTTTTGTTTGGGTGTTTTCTTTACCTAAAGCATTGAGGTTATTATCTTCTAAATCATACAATGATTTTAAGATATCTATGTCTTTTTGTTTAACATCTCTATCAGGTAAACTAACTATTTTGCGAAAAATATTAATTATTAAAGCATCTAACTGTGGTAAGTTACCAACTTTCTCTACTAAGGATTCTAAAATTCTCCCATAGATATGATAAAGTACGGATTTGGCATCATTTGGTTGACGAATAAATAATAGTCTATTACTTGTTAATTTTTCGTTAGCAAGTCGCATCATTAAATGAGTTTTACCTGTTCCTGGTTCTCCAATGACGACAACTCCTTTACTCTGATGATTAGGATCTAATTTGATGTTATTTAATGCTGTTTTTAAAGTTTGAAATTCCCGGTGGTAAGTATTCGCATAATCTAGATGATGTTGAAAGGGTGTATCAACTCGACTACTACTAAAAGGGTTGGGTTTTTTCTGGAGATTTTCTAATCTGATTTTTTGATAAAGATGATAAGTAAAGATGGCATCATAACGAGCATGATGAGCCATATTTGGATTAAAATATTGTTGATTATTTTTAATGTTTAAATATTTACATAGATATTCTAAGGAATAACTTTCTAAGTTGGGAAAGCAGTCTTTAGCTAACATCCATGTACATTCAAATTTATTCTTTTTAAATTTTAAATTATCTGGGAAAGTTAACCCTGCTTGTTGAAAACTGCGTTGGAGAATTTCTAGATCATGTTCTGCATAATGACAGATGATTTTTTTGTTTTCAGTAATGGTTAAAAAATCTGTTAATAGGGTTTTTAAACTTTTGATGTTTAAAACATTTTCAAACCCGTGAATACTACCATCACAAAAACCTTCATAAATTACTGTACCTTGACTATCAATAATAGCTAATTCTGTAATAGTAGGATTACCTTCAGTATCTATGACCACAAAATCCATGTTTGCTTACCTGCAAGTATATAAAATTGGTTCTACCGTACTTGTTATGCTAAATTACCAGTCTGAAAGAGGGAACAGGGAACAGGGAACAGGGAACAGGGTAAAGAGGAAAATTTTGTGATAATATCCAATATCTTTGGCTTATGTCTTATGTATATTAAGCCTTCCGAAGTTTTTTGAGATTGATTTTGCATATTAGGTACTGAAGAACCATAAAATTTAACTGTAATACCTTTAACAAGTATAAGTTAAAATGCTAACTTTTAGCTTTGCGTTTTTGCGTCTTGGCGTGAAAAAGGAAGAGAAATTATTTATAATGTCGTACAACTTCCGCTACGGACCATGCTTGAGCGATCGCACCTCTAGGCGCATGGGGTGGATCACCATCAAAAATTTCGGAAATTGAACCTAAACAAGCAGCGGATAATAAATGATCTATAAGGGGTTTCCAGTCAAAGGGTAAGGGTTTTTCAGGATAAAATCTTTCCCAAGCTCGAATATACGCACCAATTAACCATGTCCAAACTGTACCTTGGTGGTAAGCGCGATCGCGTTTTTCTGGACTACCTACACATTGACTTTGATATTCTGGATCACTAGGATCTAAACTGCGTAAACCATAGGGAGTTAAAAGTCTCTCAGTTGCTAGATCCAAAATTTGACGGCCTTGTGATTCCGCAAAACCACAATGATGCAGAGATAAGGCTAAAATGGCGTTAGGTCGAATCTGAGAATTACGACTATCATCTATATCAATGAAATCATACAAGTAATTTAACTGAGAATTCCAGAATTTTTGCAAGGATATTTTTACTTGTTCTGCTTGTTGTTGATAACGGTGTGTTTGGTAATATAAACGAGTGGAATTTTCTTGATCTTCATGACTTAAATATTCAGCCCATTTTGTTAACCAACACAAGGCAGAATACCACAAGGCGTTTATTTCTACTGCTTTACCTCGTCGGGGTGTAACTGGTTTTCCTTCTACTAAGGCATCCATCCATGTTAATGCTATTCCTTTTCCATCCCAATAAACTAAGCCATCAGTTACATCAATTTGAATATCGTAGCGAGTACCAATGGTGAAGGCTTTGTGAATTTGTTGGACTATGGGAAATTGGGCTTTTAAAAATTGCCAGTCTTGGGTAGTTTCTACATATAATCCTAATATTTCAATCCACCACAAAGCTGCATCAATACTATTATAAAATGGTTCACTGTCACTATCAGGAAAGGCGTTAGGAATTAACCCTTGATGACAATATGATCCAAAGGTTTTTAATAGTTCTTTGGCTATTTCATGTCTGCCTGTGGTTAAGGTTAATCCTGGTAAGGAAATTAAGGTATCTCTACCCCAATCATTAAACCAATGATATCCAGCTATTACTGTTAAACCAGCGATTGAACCACGATAGACGATAAATTGATCACTGGCTTTTAGGAGGTAATTGGTAATTGTTAATTGTTTATTTCTGATAGGTAAGTTAATCTGATTTTGCGTTGCTTTTGCTTGATTATAAATTTCTTCTATTCTTTGTTGTTCTTCTATTAATGCTGTTGTAAAAATATCAGATTCAAGAATTAATTGTTGGGAGTTGGGTAAACCTAATTTTGCTTCTAGGGTGATGGTATCTTCTGGTTGTAGTTCTATGGTTAAATAACCGGGACTGTATAAATCCTGGCGATCGCCTAATCCTCTATTTGTTTCTGTGATTAGGGCATAATTCCAGTACCATAAACCATCGGCTTGATATTCTCCTTTTGTCCAGCGTAAATGCCAAGGTGTACCAAATTTACCTCTATCATTGAGTTGTAAACAAAGTAACTGTTGATGGAATAATTGTGAAAATTGGGTTTGATCATTTCCTCTCTGTTGATGATGGAAGTCACGATCACCTATAAATAGTCTTAATTTTAAAATCCCTGGGTTTTTCCCTTGATATTGATACTGAATTAAAACTCTTTGACTGTTAAATTTATCTTGTTCTTTTAACCCATTAGGCATAATTAATTTACGGCTTAATTGCCAATTACCTCCACTCCAAACCCATTGGGGAATCGGGTTAATATCAAAATGTTTTAAAAATATATAGCCTTTTGGTTTAATTTCTCCACTTCCCCAGATATTTGTCCCTAATTCTAGGACTTGTCCTGATATTTCTAAACTCGCTTCTAAATGGGAAAGAAGTAATTTTCTACCTGAAGGTGGATTTATGGCAGCAAATAACCATCCATGATAAGTTCTGGTATGCACGTCAGCAACTGTACCACTAGCAAAACCACCTAAACCATTTGTGAGTAACCATTCTCTTGTATCTATTTCAAACATAATTAGTCATTAGTTATTAGTCATTAGTCGTTAGTCGTTAGTCATTGGTTGTTTATTCTCC
>RDXV01000307.1 GCA_004292695.1 Nostocales cyanobacterium
TCTGTCTATTTTTCCGTTTGGTGTTAATGGTAAGTTTTCCAGATATACGAATGCACTGGGTATCATGTATTCTGGTAGTTTACCTTTTAAGTATTGTCTGATTTCGTTGGTTTTTATTGTTTTTTCTGAAACTATATAAGCTACTAACCGTTTATATCCTGGTTTGTCTTCTCTGACTATGACACAGGATGCTTGAATATCTGCATTTTGACTGAGTGCTGTTTCTATTTCTCCTATTTCTATTCTGAAACCTCGTATTTTTACTTGGTTGTCTATTCTTCCTATGTATTCTATATTTCCATCTTCTAAATATCTTACTAAGTCCCCTGTTTTGTATAATTTAGTTTCACCGTTATCAAAGGGGTTAGGAATAAATGTTTGTGCGGTAAGTTCTGGACGGTTGATATAGCCTCTTGCTAGTCCTCTTCCTGCTATGTGCAGTTCTCCTGGTACTCCTACTGGTACTGGTTGTAAATTCTGGTCTAATATGTATAATTTAGCATTAGCAATGGGGCGACCTATGGTAATTTTCTGGTCTTGAGGATGACATTTTGCAATGGTGGCACATACACTAGCTTCTGTTGGTCCGTAGGCGTTGAAGAAGTTAATACTACTTGACCATTTCTGCATTAGTTCTAGACTACAGGCTTCTCCTGCTACTATCAATGTTTGCAATGTGGGTAGGTTTCCTACTTCCATTACGGCTAATGCTGATGGTGGTAGGGTGATGTGGGTAATGGCATATTTGCGTATCTGTTCTGTTAATGCTGTTCCTGGCATGAATGCTTCTTTTGTTCCCAGGTATAATGTCGCACCTGCGCCAAAGGCCATTAATATTTCCCAAATGCAAGCATCAAAACTGAAGGATGCAAATTGAAGTACACGACTGTTTTTGTTGACTCCAAAGGTTTGAATTTGTGCTTTTGCTAGGTTATAAAGTCCTTTATGTTCTACCATTACACCTTTTGGTTTTCCTGTTGAACCACTGGTGTATATGACGTTTGCTAAGTTGGATGTTGTGACTTTTTGATTGATGTTTTCTGTGTTATTTTCACTAATTTCTGTCCAAATTTCCTCTAATAAAATTTCTCTGGCTTGATGTTGAGGAAGTTTTTCTGTTAGTTTTTGTTGTGTTAATAGTAGTTCTACCCCAGAATTTTCTATCATGTAGCTAATTCTTTCTTGGGGATATTCTGGGTCTATTGGTAAGTAAGCACCCCCCGCTTTTAATATTCCTAATAGTCCTATTACCATTTCTAATGAACGTTCTACAGATATTCCTATTAAGGTATCTGCTTTTACTCCCAAGGATATTAAATAATGTGCTAGTTGATTGGCTTTTTGATTTAATTCTGAATAAGTTAATTGCTGATTGTCAAATACTACTGCTACTGCATCAGTTGTTTTATTTACCTGTTCTTCAAATAGTTGATGAATACATTTATCAACAGGATATTCTGTTTCTGTTTGATTCCATTCTGTTAATAGTTGTTGTTTTTCAGATGTTGTTAATATTGGTAATTCTTTAATTTCTGTTTGGGGTTTTTCTACTATTGCTGA
>RDXV01000187.1 GCA_004292695.1 Nostocales cyanobacterium
ATCTTCCCTCACCTTGGGCGTTAATTCCCGACTACCCTTGACTAAGGTTATGGAATTGTATCAAAGCTAATGGGGAGAGGGGGAGAGGGGGAGATGGGGAGATGGGGAGGCAGGGGGAGCAGGGGAGGCAGGGGAGGCAGGGGAAGAAAAGATTTTTACCAATTAATTCCTCATTCTTCATTCTTCATTCTTCATTCTTCATTCTAAATTCCCCATGCCCCATGCCCAATTCTCAATGACTAATGACTAATGACCGAATATGATCTGCTACTGCATCTGGCTGTTCTAACATTGCTAAATGTCCACAATCAGGAATTTCAATATAATTATCACCAACATATTGGAAAAGCCGATGAAAACTCGCTAGATGACGTACATACTTGGGTTCCATCACCTTATCATCAGCACCTGCTAAAAAATAAACTGGTTGTTCTACTTGTGATACTAACTGGGGTAAACGGTTAACTTCCTCTTCTGTCGTCGAATCTAAAAGTGTTCCCAGTGCAGCTTCAGGATCGGCAACCACAAAATCTATAACTCTTTGACGCGCCCAATAACGACCTATGGGACGGGATACACTTGTTTTTGTAAATAATAAATCAATCAAAGGCACTTGATAAAGCCAACGCGGTCTAACTTGTAGAAATTTTTGACCTGTGGCACGAAACTGTTCAAAGGCTTCTTTTAAGTAAATTCCTCCACCAGAATTAATACAAATTACACCTTTTACACAGTCTGGTAAGTTGGCAGCGGTCCACAAAGCAATAGTACCTCCCAAAGAATGACCAATTAACCACACACTGGAAATATTCAATGTTTCCAAAAGGACTATTAAATCCTGGGCATAGGCTAAGGGAGAATAAGGAGAATCAACAGAATGACTCAATACTTGAGTTGTAGTGTCATTTATGGATGTTAAAGATGAAACTCTTGTTGTTGCATTCAACAGTAATTGACTTTGGGTTTGAGATTTACCAAAGCCGCGTAAGTCATAGGAAAGACATTGAAAATCTTCTGAAAGACGAGAAATTACAGGTTGCCAGTATCCACGGCTATTGAGCCAACCGTGAATAAATACTAAAGCATGAGGGCAAGATGTGGGGGCTGTTAACTCATAGGAGTGTGGAACGCCCAAGATTTCTATTGTCGCCATACGCATATCCTAACCCGAAGGACTGCACTCCAAATATAAATTTGGAAATTCTTGATGCAGATCAAGGAGTCAGGAGAAAAGGATTTCTACCAATTACCCATTACCCATTACCAATTACCCATTACCAATCACTACTGACCAAGTAACCGCTGTCTCACTCCTTCGGCAATTTTATTACCCAGATATTCAGGAATTAGGCTTTCATTAGGACCCAGTAGGTAGAGTATAAGTCTTGTACGTCCACGCCAAACTAGCAAGTTAGCATTGACTACTAATAAGTCTTCTTGCCAAATAGCATACATGACTTTATAAAATAATCCCGGTTGGTTATCCGCTTCTACGACTAAGGCTGGGAGATGAAAAACAGGATCAACATAAAATTCAGTTTGTACTTGTTCTAAACCAGCATTGAGGTTAAATTCTACTGCTAACATTTCTTCTACCTCAAAGCGGTTTCCTAAAGCTTCACGAATAGCACGACAAACATTTTCGGCGGTTTTGTCGGTGAGGGCTTTGCTACCTCGAGATACAAGTAGTTTGATAAACACTAACATAGGTGGTTGAATCTGACCGTACAGACTCAAGCCATGTATTGTTAAACCATAAGCTGCTAAAACTCCAAAAATATCACTCAGGAGAAAAGACTGATTACGATATGCAAAATGTAAGGCACTTTTGCTACCTTCCGGTTTCATCTCGATAACAGCCCGTTTGGTTTTATATAGACGATATGCTAGACGTAAGTTTTGCAGTTGAATTTCACTGCTGACAAACTGCTCATAAAATTCGGGAAACGCACGGTTAAAGCGTTTCAGTAGTTCCAGGGTCGAGGATTTTAAACCAGAAGTCATGGTTGGCGATAAGACTTGCTTGCTTTTTTAACACTAAAGCTAAAAATTTTGTTATGTGATAATTTACTTTGGTATGTTTTATTTTTTACTAATTCATCCTGGGTTTCATTTACTTGTGAACAAAATATATTTAAGTTAAATATCATACCAGCTAATAAATGAAATTACACATAACTGACCTTTGTTACCTATTAAACCCCATAATTCAGCCAATTTCGATTTTTGGAAACTAGATGAATGATGGGCTGTTGGTAGCCAAAATTTTCACTACTCATGCTCCTGAATGAATTATCAAGCAAGCGGTAGAAGGTTGTAACTTTATTAGCTAAACGGGAAAAATATGATGATATGCGGACATATTTAACCATTAATGATATATTTCTAGTAGTTAGTAGATTTATGATTAACTGAGGTGCTAGAGTAGTAAATGCAAATAAAAGCTAAAATATAGCTGCAATTTCTATCTTTGATAGGAAAACAATGACAGGCTTATAGTTCGTCTGTTAAGGTTCAACCTTAAAAAGCTAAAAATATATCTACATATTTTTAGTAACTATATATATTGAAATGTAATTATTCAGTTATGTTACCCGAACCGCGCTGGCATGGGTTTTTGGAAAACTTGGTTTAATAGTTCTGAATCTGTAGCGACCAATAAATCCGCCGCTTTTGAGGAGTTAAGAAGAGGTAATAAAGGTAGCTCTAGTCCAGAAGGCGATAGCATAGTCTTTAGTACGGAAAGAGAAATTGACCTTTATGAATTGGAAGAACTTTGTGATGCGGTAGGTTGGTCACGTCGTCCTCTGAGAAAAGTAAAAAAAGCCATTGAGCATAGTTTCCTAGTCGCTTCCATGTGGCAAATACGCGGAAATAAGAAACGCTTAATTGGTTTTGCCCGTGCTACCTCAGATCACGCTTTTAATGCCACTATTTGGGATGTGGTAGTTCACCCAGACTTTCAGGGTCAAGGATTGGGTAAAGCTTTGATGAAATACGTTCTCAAGAAACTCAGAAGTGAAGAGATTAGTAATGTGACTCTGTTTGCTGATCCTCATGTTGTAGATTTCTACCGGACTATGGGGTTTATGCCTGATCCAGAAGGTATTAAAGGAATGTTTTGGTATCCCCAATGATACCAGGTTCATTAAAACAAATTAGTATCTACTGCTTTTTTGGTTGGGAGTTGCTTGGGCTACGGTGTTTCCATCGTCTATACAGGTTTTTTGGCGATCGCCCAACATTACCAACATTACCAACATTACCAACATCAACATTTTCTCAATTTTCTCACTCAATAATTGGGAGAGGGAACAGGGAACAGGGAACAGGTAAGGTTTACAGAATTTTTTTCTTCAATAATTATGTGCAATTAATGTTGCCTGGGTACTCAAAAAAGCTAAGATGTAAATTTTTTCGGATCAAGTCTTTTCATTTTGTTTTATCTGTGGTAGGATAATAAACATACTTGAAGTATGAAGATAACTTGCTTTTTGCAGGTGTCACGGGATGTAGCGCAGCTTGGTAGCGCGCCTGCTTTGGGAGCAGGATGCCGCAGGTTCAAATCCTGTCATCCCGATTTTTTATGAATTTGTATAACAAAAACTTGTGTGTAAACATAGAAAAAAAAATTAAATTTACTGTACAAGTTAGCTGAAAATCTGCTTTTATTGTGTTACGCTAAAATATAGGAATTTTAAATCTTTCAGACATTCACTAACTGCGAAAAGTAGATTACCTATAAGTAAATTTACTTACGCTAAATGTGATTTTAAAATAACAAGTCGCCTACATAATCCAGGAAAAAATCCCTAGCATTCTGGAGTGCGGCAAACCTGCTTATTGGGTTTGATGAAAAGCTTTCTCATCTTGAAAGCCACTACACGTTTTCAGCTAACGTTGAGCATAAGTGTAGCTCTGACTTAATCAGTGTGAGGAGAATAATGCAGACCAGGTAGACTGCTGAGGAGCGCAGTTTTACATCGCCGTTTGGTGATTTAACTGCTGTCGGATGTGTGGTCTGCAATAAAGTAAATTCAATAATAAATTGTTTAACTAGGGAGAATAATTTCTCAGCTAGGCGGCTTTTCATAGCTAACTTTATAGTTATCAGACTTGGTTTTGATTAGCTAAAGCATTGCTATTTGTGTTTGTTATTTGTTGGTTGTTTGAAAGCAAAGTAGGTGACAAGATGATATATGGGAATATGTCTATGATGATATTTGTTTTAGCCGCTGGATATTTATTTGCAGTTTACGTACTATTAGCACTAGCAAAAAGAACAGGTAGACATAACGTAATTAAAAGCGGAACTGTAATAGTTAACCAGCAGCACTTAGAAGGAAGAGAACTGAGAACAAGTGTTACGGACGTAGTAAACAGTCAGTGAAATTTTAGATTTTAGATTTTGGATTTAATATCATAACCAGTAGCAAATCTAAAATCACAAATCTAAAATTCATCACTACCAACCCACAGAACAGAGACAAAAGCTAAGAGACTGTAGCATCACTCATATAAACCTGTTCTACCAACGGAGTATAACCTAACCACTGTAATCCAGATTGGGCAAATTGCAGGGGGGAACCGCTTACAGCAAAACGGGTAGGCATTGGTAAATGGTTACTTTTGAGATTTAATAGATCCAGTTCTTGATGACAAGCTGCTACCACGTGAACAGCAGGATCTACTAGGTTAACATGAGCTGGTAACAAAGATCGCAAAACAGGAGCTAAAAGTGGATAGTGAGTACATCCATAAACTAAAGTATCAATTTCCTGTTCTAACAAAGGTTCAAGATAAGCTCTGGCCACCTCAGTAGTGTAAGGATCGTGGATACGGTTTTGCTCAATTAGGGGTACAAACTCTGGACAACTAACTTGCCAGACTTGTATATCTGGTCGAATTTCCATAATAGCTTGATGATAGGCATTGCTTTTAGCTGTTGCTGGCGTAGCAATGACACCGATCCGCTTACCTTGCTGTACTGCGGCCTTTGCTCCTGGGAGGATAACCCCTAAAATTGGAAAATCAAACTCTTTACGGACAATTTCCAGGGCTAAAGCAGAACTGGTGTTACACGCCATTACCACCATTTTCACCGATTGTTGTAACATCCAGTTCAGTATTTCCCGCACATATTGTAAAATTTCATCCTGTGAACGGATACCATAGGGTAGATGAGCAGTATCACCAAAATAGATAATTGATTCATTGGGAAGTTGCTTATATATTTCTCGCAACACCGTTAGTCCACCGACACCGCTATCAAAAACCCCAATAGGGGCGCGTTGAGGGTCCTGATTCGAGAAAGCTGCAAAATTACCTTGAAAACCAGAAGATGAATACACAGGCAAATATTGATAAAGATTTTGCTATCTAAAATACAGAATTTACCAGACAATCCCAGAATTGACTACTGTCAGTTATCGGGCATTGGGCATTGGGCATTGGGCATTGGGCATTGGTTGTTTATTCTCCCCATCACCCCATCACCCCATCACCCCATCACCCTACGACTTTCTTTGCATATACTTGAGAATACCGCGAGCGATCGCCTCAGCCATTTGATTTTGATATTCTGGAGTTCTTAACCTGGCGTTATCTTCACGGCCAGTCATGTAACCTGTTTCTACTAAAATTGCTGGCATAGAATTTTTTCTTAGCACATAAAATCTAGCTTTGCGAGTACCTCTATCCTTAATCGTACCAATATCTTGAAGGATAGTCTGGCGCACAGTTTCCGCTAACCCATAACCACTTTCGTAATAATAGACTTCCAAACCATTCACATCTGGACGATTATCCACTGAATTAGCATGAATACTGACAAATAAATTAGCATGAACTTGATTAGCAATATCTACACGACCTTGTAATTCCACAAAAAAATCAGCATCTCGCGTCATTACTGCCTGTATACCATTTTGCTGCAAAATTGTAGCCACTCTTTTACCAATAGGTAAAATGACATCCTTTTCCAGCAAACCACCAATACCAGGAGCGCCCGAATCTTTACCACCATGTCCGGGGTCAATAACCACTACCAACTTACCTTGAGGCACTGATAAACGTGGCTGTGGTTGTTTTTTAGGAGTTTCCACAAATGGAACTGGTAGTTGTCCAGGAGCGGTTGGTAAAGGTGGTAGGTTAGAGGGTGGTTGTACGCTGACAGAGTTATTAAACTCCAAAGCGATAATTTGTGATCCTAACTGATTGAGTTCCCCAATTTGCCTACCCGATGCAGGTTGTACAAAAATAACTACATTATTAGATGTTTGTTGTAAGCGGACCCTGAGTACGGGACTATAAGCATCAAAAGCCGGACCCTGAACATTAGGAGCTAATTTAGCATGAGGAATAGTAATCCGAAATAAACCAGAACTTCTATCCCAACCACCTGTAGCAGATACAGCTTGATCACCTTTAATCAGTAATTGTGTGCCATTAGCAGCTAATTCTACAGACTCAATTGTAGCCAGAGAGTTTTTAATATCTTGGGTAGAAGATTGATTTTCTCTATCTTGCGCTAGGCGAGTAGGAAGAACCACAAAACCATCTCTACCACTGGTTTTTGCTTGCCATTCACTGCTAAATTTATCCATCTGTAGAGTCATGCGGACAGTGGCTGGTGTATCAGATAATTGAGTTAATCGGATACGGTTGACACCATAACGATTAATCAGTGTGTCTCTTTGTCGGAAGTTGGCAGATAAAACCGCATCAGGGATATCAATATCAACATGGCGCTGATCTGAGTGAGGATTGATCTTAACTTGGGGAGTACCTCCACTGGTACGAATAAAAAAGCCATCAGGGGTAACTTGCAAATTTTCGATTTGAGTTATTCCAGTGACGGAATTAAGTACAACTTCCTGTTTAGGTAAGGTAACGGAGGATTTTGCCACCGTGTTGTAAGTATTTTTTGGTGTCAATTTTGGAGCTTCTGCCGATATAGACTGACTATTATCAACAGCAGTAGGAGACACTTCTCTGGTTAATGGTGGTAGTTGTACCAGCCAACGATTACCAGTAGTAGCACTAAATTTTACTAAATTGGGGTCTAGGGTATAACCAGGATTGAGTTCTATTACCAAGCGGGTTGTTTGTTCATCAAACTGGCCAATACGGATAGCTTGAATACCGCCACCGATAGGTTGAGTAGTCTGTGAACTTTCCAAACTCGTACCGGGTAAATCAATTACCAGTCGAGTGGGGTTAAAAATTAATTGGGCTTGGGGTTGTACAGGACTAGATGTATTAATTTCTAATTGGTTTTGGTTAGTATCAAATCGCCAAGATTGTAATTTGGCTGCGGTAGCTGGGGATGATACCATAAAAATAGTGCCAACAATGCTGGGTATTAACCAGTGTACTTTCACAGTCTTTGCTCCTAATTGCTATTCCTAAAATTCGTTAATGTCTCAACATAGCTATCGTTCAAACCTCACACCTCTACTCAACTATCCCCCAGTGAAAACTGGAGGATATGAAAAAATGGCTGCATTGAGTTAGCCCACAATTGAGCTAAGTAAATCATCACCTGTTATATTTATCTACTTCTCAAGTATTGAAGAATACCCTCGGCAATGGCATCAGCCATTTGATTTTGATAAGCTCGACTTTGTAATTTAGCTACATCTTCTCTCCCAGTCACATAACCTGTTTCTACCAAAATCGAAGGCATAGAACTTCTCCTGAGAACATAAAATCTGGCTTTTCTGACTCTCCTATCTCTGACGTTCACTCTTTGGAGAATTGCATTATGGACAACACGTGCTAGGCTTAAACCTGAGTCATAGTAATAAGTTTCTAAACCACTAACTTCAGGACGGTTGAGACCGGCTGAGTTAGCATGAATACTTACAAATACATCAGCTTTAGCCCTTTCCGCCATTTGTACTCTACCTGGTAAGGTAACAAAGTAGTCAGAGTCTCTGGTTAATATAACTTGTACTCCGTTTTGTTGTAAAACTTCCGCTACTCTCAGACTAATGGGTAGAATTATATCCTTTTCCCGCACTCCCGCAATCCCTATTGCTCCTGGATCTTTACCTCCATGTCCTGGATCAATTATGACTAACAATTTACCTTTAGGAAGAGGAGCGCGAGGGCGTGGTTGAGGAGTTCTATTGTTAGGATTAGGTAATTGCCCGCTGTTGGGGGATGGTAAGGGGGGTAAACCTATTGGGTCTCTAGCTGTACGGTATCGTTGTAATTCTAAAGCTACAAGTTGATTGCTGATTTGGTTTATTTCGCCAATTCTGACTCCTGTTGCTGGTTGTACAAAAATTGCGACGGAATTGGGGGATTGAGATTGCAAACGTACTCTAAGTAGAGGACTGTCAGCGCTAAATGATGGTCCAGTGACTCTGGGTGCTAGTTTGGCATTAGGAATAATTATGCGATATAGTCCTGTAGTTCTATCCCAGCTACCGGTGGCAGTTACGGCTTGATTGGCTCTAATCATTAATTGTGTGCCATTTCCTCCGATCTCAACAGCCTCGATGGTGGCGGGGGAGTTGGTGGCAATTGGTTGGGTATTTCTGGGAATGGGTCTGGATGAATTATCTGTATTATTATTATCGGGTAAGCGTACTGCTGCTTTGGATGGTAATAAGACTATGCCGCCAATGCTACTGGTGCTAACTTGCCAGTCAGGACTATTTCTATCTACTCTGAGTGTCAGACGGACTCTGTTGGGTGTGGTTCTCAGTTGGGTAAATTCTATGCGACTAACACCATGCTCATTCACAGTTACATTTCTCTGCATGAGTTCTGGTGATAAAGTAGCATTAGCAATATCTACAAAAATTGTAGAACGATCTTGACTCCGATTGACACTAACATTAGGTTCACTACCACTGGTACGCAGAAAAAAACCGTCTCCTGTGGTTTGTAGTTTCTGAATTTGTGTTACTCCAGATGGAATTCTGGCTGCTGTGGAAAATTCAGGTTTTGGCTGGGAGTCTATGGTGGCTAAATTGTAGTTGTTGTTATTGTTAGTGTTGCTGCTGGTGTTGTTATTTGTGAGTCTTTCAAGTTCGATTTTCGGCAGTTGTACTGTCCAAACTCTGGGACTTTTAGGTATAAATTTAACTTGTGTTGGGTCAAGGGTATAACCTTGATTCAGTTCTACTACTACTCTGGTTGTTTCTGTGTCAAATTGACCAATACGTACTTCCCGAATAGCACCACCGATAACTTGACTAAAAGATGGTCGTCCTAGTTTGGTATTCGGTAAATCAATGACTAATCTTGTAGGGTTAAAAATAAGTTGTGCTTCTGGTTGTACTGCACCGGATGTCCTAAATTCCAATTGGTTTGAGGAGCGATCAAATCGCCAGGATTCAAAATTGCCAGCGAAAGCAGGGGAAGATAGTAAAAGTGCTGTTGTAAAAGTACCAGGTAGTAAATATTGTAGTTTCAAAGTTATTTCTCCTGAGATGAATTTATAGAAGTGACAAGTATCTCAATTTCAAAGTTTTGGCAACTCTGTACTATGTCTTTAGTTACAGCGCTTCCCGTTGTTATGAGGTACAGAGTTTTTTAGTTTTAGGGAACAGGGAACAGGGAACAGGGAACAGTAAATAAATCAGGGTGTACTTCAT
>RDXV01000308.1 GCA_004292695.1 Nostocales cyanobacterium
TTGTTTTTCAGATGTTGTTAATATTGGTAGTTCTTTAATTTCTGTTTGGGGTTTTTCTACTATTTCTGTTAACAGGGTGATGAAATGTCCTGTCATTCTTTCTATTGTACTGCTATCAAATAAATCAGTATTATATTCCCATCCTCCTGTTATTCCGGTAGCAGTTTGACTCATGGAGAGAGTTAAATCAAACTTAGCTGTGGTGATTTCTATTGGTACATCTTTAACTGTTAATCCAGTCAATTCTACATCTGAATTAGGCGCGTTTTGCAGTGCAAACATCACCTGGAATAAGGGTGAATGACTTAAATTTCTTTCTATTTCTAATGCTTCCACCAACATTTCAAAGGGTAAATCTTGGTGTGCATAAGCTGATAATGCTGTGGTTCTAATTTGAGTCAATAATTCATTAAAACTCAGATTTTCTGACAGTTCACTTCTGAAAACTAAGGTGTTAACAAAGAACCCAATTAAACCTTCTATTTCTTTTTGGTTTCTGTTTGCTATGGGTGAACCTACTAATATATCTGTTTGTCCTGTGTATCTGTACAATAAAACATCATAAGCTGCTAACAGAGTCATGAATAAAGTGACACCTTGTTCTTGACTCAGTTTGATGAGTTTATTACTTAACTCTTCTGAAAGTGCAAATTCTTGATATGCACCCGCAAAGGTTTGTACTGCTGGTCTTGGTCTATCTGTGGGTAATGGTAAGAATTTTGGCGCGGTTTCTAACTGTTTTTGCCAGTAATTTAATTGTCTTTCTAATATTTCACCTTGTAACCAGTTTCTTTGCCATATTGCAAAGTCCGCATATTGTATTGGTAAGGGTTTTAATGTTGTTTCTTTTCCTTGAATATAAGTGTTATAAAGTGTTGCTAATTCATCAACAAATACACCCATTGACCAACCATCAGAAATGATATGGTGCATACAAATTAATAACAAATGTTCTGTCTCTGATAGCACTATTAATGTAGCTCTGAATAAAGATTCATTCGCTAAGTCAAAAGGTTGAATTAACTGTTGCTGAATTAATTCCTGAATATTTGTTTCTGTTACTGAATGCTGTAAGTTAATTACTGAGATTTGCCAATTTGTGGTTTGATGAATAATTTGCGCTGCTTTACCTTCCCTTGCTTGGAAGTTTGTTCTTAATGCTTCATGACGATTAATTATTTCTCTGAAGCTATTTTCTAAAGCAGTAAATTCTAATTTACCTTGCAAACGTAAAGCTATGGGAATATTATAGGACGCACTATTTGGCTCAAATTGGTCTATGAACCATAACCGTTGTTGTGCATAAGATAGGGGTAATTCTGCATTTCCTCCCCTTGGTAAAATTTCTGGTGCTGCAAGTTGTAAATTTTGTTTTTGTAGTTGTTCAATTACTTTTCCTAATTCAGCAATTGTTGTTTCTACAAATACAGTTTGTAAAGGAATTTCTATTTGGAATTGGTCACGAATGCGGGAAACTAATTGTGTTGCTAATAATGAATGTCCACCTAATTCAAAGAAGTTATCATGAATTCCCACAGATTCAACTTTTAATACTTG
>RDXV01000188.1 GCA_004292695.1 Nostocales cyanobacterium
AGACCTGAAAAACTGTGCATTTTGGGACTAAGAAATCCAAAAATTTGGGGATGATAGATAGCTGAAACTATTCCCTATTTTCTATTCCCTACCTCAACGAACAGATTTTTTCAGCAACCCCTATGTAATTTTTAGGATATGAACAATTCCCGCTTAGTAAAAATCAGTAAATTTCTCAGTAAACATCTACGTCATACGCCAGAAGAAATAGGTTTAAAATTAGCTCCTGGGGGTTGGGTTTTTGTAGATGAATTATTAGCAGCTTGTGCTAAACACAAATTTACTATTACCTTGGCAGAATTACAAGAAGTTGTGAATACTAATGATAAAAAACGCTTTAGTTTTGATGAGACATTTACTCTCATTCGTGCAAACCAAGGACATACTACAGAAGTAGATTTAAAGTTATCACCTATTGTACCTCCTGAGATACTTTATCATGGTACAGGTAAAAAATCTGTAGAGTCTATTCTACAAACTGGACTTTCTAAAATGTCTCGTCATCATGTACATTTGTCATCTGATATTCACACAGCAAAAATAGTAGGTGCAAGACATGGAAAACCTGTAGTTTTTGTTGTAAATTCTCAGGAAATGTCCCAAGATGGTTATGTTTTTTATCTTTCTGATAATGGTGTTTGGTTAGTGGATCATGTACCTCCTTATTTTATCAATATCAGCTTCTCCTTGAACTGCATTTAATCCCCTACTTATACTGATAGGTGACTATAGCCTGATCAACATTTCAAATACAAATATTAAACGATAAGCTAAACCCAAGTACAGAAATTTGAATAGTGATTGTGATTTGTTTGATAATGAAATCTAAAATTTTCATGAGCTATTCTTTGGAAATATTTTCTGTCTCAATATGACGATAATATTCCTGAAAATAATCTATCTTCAGATAGAATTATGATCTCTCAATAACTATATCAAAAAACACCAGGCATCAGAGAATACAGTTATGGCTATTTTTGAGGATTTGGGAAATTTATAACTGATTACGGGCTTTAAGTTGCAAATATCTCTCTACTAATTGATCAGAAATTTGATTTGCTGGTGCATCTAAAACTAACACACCTCGTTGTTTTAATTGGGCAAATGCTACTTGTCTTTGTGCTAATAAATCTAAGGAAACTGCGCGGGTATAAGCTGTAGTGATATCTTCAGTAAATGTATGGGCAATTTTATCAATTTGTGGATCACGCAAGGTTACAGAAAAGGGTAAATAACGAGGAGCTAATTTAGATAAAGCAGCTAGTAATTCTGAAGAAGCGGTAATATCAACTAAATCAGTAATTACTACTACCAAAGCTCTGCGGGTTTGCTGTTGGACTACATGAGTAACAGCACCTAAATAGTCGGATTCCAATAATACAGGTTCAATGGGTGTGAGTCTATCAATTAAACGATTGAGATGATTTTGTCCTCGTTCTGGAGGTATCCAAGTATGTATTTGTCGGTCGAAAACTGCTACCCCAACGCGATCGCCACGATGTAAACCTGCTAATGCTAAAGATAATGTCGTATTTAAACCCCAATCAAATCTTTGTAAACCCTGAACTTTAGCAGTCATCAACCGACCACGATCTAATAAAATTAACAGGGTTTGTTCCTGTTCTGGTTCTAAAACTCTCACCAAAGGACCCATGTTAGCATAACTACGTCTAGCGGTAGCTTTCCAGTCCACAAACCGCAAATCATCACCTTGACGGTAATTTCTTAATTCTGCAAATTCTGTTCCTATTCCCATTTGTCGCACTTTGCGAATAGAACCGGTTGACTGTAATGTTAACCGAATAGATAGGGATTTCAAACCCATTAAATCAGGATAAACTTTCACCTTTTCGCTTTTGGATATTTGCCAATTATGCCATCCTAAACCCCATTTTCCTAACTGTCTAATTTGGATATTTCCCCAAGTAAACTCACCCCGTTGATTGGGTTTCACAGTATAAGTTAATTCCTGATTTTCATTAGCTGATAAATTAGCACTAACAATAGATTGAGAAACCTCAAACTCTGTCGGATAATAGTCACAAATTTTCACAACGGAATTAACATTACTACCTTCTAATTTTAACAATACTGGATTATCACGACCAATTGATAACTTTAACGGTAATTCTCGACTTATTTTAACTCGATTTTTTCTGACTCCCCACCCATCAAATATGGTCAGAAATAATAGGATAAAATCAAAGCACAACAACATAAAAATAGTGTAATTTACACCCAAAAACATCGCCACAACGGGAGCAAAAAATATACTGGCGATTAATAATAAATATGTTTTTCGTGATGGAATCATTTTATTAGTGGATAGCTGATAGTTGTTTAATTCTTCCCTATTCCCTATTCCCTGTTCCCTGTTCCCTATTCCCTTCTTCAACTGATAACTGAATTATCTGGGTACAGGAACTTGTCCAATTACCGCAGATATTACAGCATCTATTTGTAAACCATCTAACATTGCTTCAGGTTTTAAAAGTAAACGATGACGTAACAACGGAGAAGCAACAGCTTTCACATCATCAGGAGTTACAAAATCTCTCCCAGATAACCAAGCAGATGCTTGAGAAGTTTGTAACCACGCACCAGCAGAACGGGGAGATGCACCTAAAGCTAAATCAGGATATTCACGGGTTTTTCTCACCAATGCTAATAAATAATCAACTATTGCTTCTGATACTTGAACTTGTTTGATAGCTTGTCTTGCTTGTAAAATTTCATCCACCGTCATTATCGGTTTTAATTTAGCAATATCCAATCTTCTCGCAGCAAAACCAGCTTGACGGTTAAGTAACATTTGCTTTTCTGCTGCTTGATCTGGATAGTCTAAAACTAACTTAAATAAAAACCGATCTAACTGTGCTTCCGGTAAAGGATAAGTACCTTCAAATTCTAAAGGATTTTGAGTAGCAATTACCCAAAATAAATCCGGTAACGGTAAACTTTCACCATCCAACGTTACCTGCATTTCTTCCATTGCTTCTAGCAGTGCAGCTTGGGTTTTTGGTGGTGTGCGGTTAATTTCATCTGCAAGTAAAACTTCTGTAAAAACAGGCCCTTTTTTTAATAAAAAATTCCTGGTATTGAGATCAAAAATATTCGTTCCCGTAATATCAGATGGTAAAACATCCGGTGTTAATTGCACCCTACGAAAATCCGCTTGAATTAACTGGGCTAAAACTTTAACTAATAGAGTTTTACCCGTACCCGGAACACCTTCTAAAATTACGTGTCCTCCTGACAATAATGCTATTAATAATTGTTTGATAATTGGAGATTGTCCGACGACTATTTGATTAATCTGTTTTCCTAGTTGAATTAATACAGAATTTGTTGTACTCATATTGTTTTGATTGTTGTTGTTTAGAATTTTGGTAATTTATGAGGATGTGAAAATATATTAAAGATAATATATTAAAAATGATTTTTTTGGATCTTTTGCCATTTAACTAACCAGTCTAACAGTTCTTTCTCCGTTATACGCTGTTTTTTTAGTTCTGTTTTTAACACTGCTTCTAGTTCTGCTAAATTTACACTTACACTGGTTTTTTCTTGCCAAATTTTGACTAAAACCTCATTATCTAAAAGTTTGTTACCTAATCCTAATTTACTTTGTAAATTTTTACGTTCTTCTCTACCAATCATTTCTAGGACAAAATCACTAGATGTCGCTTTCTGTAAAACTCCTGCTAATGCTTGAATGTACGCTTGACTGTTATCTATTTCTGGTGTTTTCACAATTTTAGGTTTACCAAAGCGCCGATTTTCAACCCAAATTAGCACCAATAATAAAACAATTGTTTGGATAAGGATAATTATTATTGGAGTTTGTAAGAAGTAACTCCATAAATCTCCTTGTCTTTCTTTTTCTCTAATGTCCTGATCTTTATAACCGTGAATGTATTCATCCACAAGAATTTTTTGGTTATTATTGTTAATTAATTCCGCTAAATAAATAAAGTTAGCTTCTCCTTGATAAGCGTTTGCTGCTAAATAAGGTGTGGAAGATAAAATTACTTTTCCTTTACCATATTCTTTTTCCCAAACTACTGCACCAAAATCATCTCCTAATTTCTGTTGTTCTGATTTTGAGATTTTATATCTGCGAGTAGTATCAATTTTAATATCACCAAATTCTGATTTTTGATTGGTACTAAATTCTGCTGCTGTAGTTGGTTTTTCCACTCCTAAAACTACTAATGTATTACCTTTTTCTATCCATTCAATTTCTACAGGATAAATATTTTCTGAATTCAATCTACTATTAATTTGTAGTAAAGTAACTGGTTCAGCTTCATTCTTAATTTCATTAAATGGTTTTTTCCAACGTTGAATATTTGCTCCTTGTTCTTGCATAAAAGCATACCAAGCACCATAACCATCTGGTGCGCGATTATAAGTAGAACCTGCATTAATTCTATTACTAGGAGCAATCAATATACTCACTAAAACCATTACTGCTAGGGTAATAACACCCAAGAAAATTAAACTTTGACGGCGTTTCATATATTTAGGTAGTTGATGGTTGATAGTTGGTAAATTACAAATTTTTAATTTTTAATTTTTAATTTTTAATTATCAAACAAATCTTGATATGCTTGTTCACATTGTTGATAGTTTTCTGGTAATATTTGCTGATCACTAAAACATAACTTTTCATGGGTAGTAATTAAGGTTTCATAAGGTTGAATAGCATTGGTTTTAGAATTCAAGAGTTGTAAATATTCCCCATCAGTACGACTTGGTTGTTGTGGAGCAATCGCTTTTTCGTGCAATTGTTGTAACATAGCTAAATAAAGATAACGACACGCTTCACGGTAATTACTTTGTTGATAAAATTCCTGTGCTTTTTTGATGAGAATATTACTAGATAATTGACGATAACTAACATTTTTATCTGATATTTGAAAATTATCTAATTTAGCTAACCAAGCATAGATATAAGTACCAAATTCTTGCCACAAACGCCAAATTACCCAAATTACAAATACAGCTAATATTACCCAAAACAAAATATTCAGTAAATACCACATTTCCGGGCTAATCTCCCAACCAGATGGTAATTTTGGTAAACTTTTTTGAAATCGGGAAAACTGGTAATCTAACCATTCTCCAACTCGCATCTGAAATAAATAAAACTGCCAACTCCAATTTGTTTTTTCAAAAGCTTCTGTATTCATAAGAATTCTTCACTTATAATTGCTTTAGGTGCATAAATAATCAACATTAGTTGTGTCTAGTCAGATTCATAACCGAATTAATGATAGGTAACTTTTTCATCATTATGCAGCTATTGACATTATTCGACATTATGCCGACAAGTAACTTAAAAATCAAACCTGATGACGATAGCTGTTGTATAAAAGATATATAAAAGAGCGATTTTCAAATGACTATTTACTTTTACAAGGTTTGGCAACCCTACGGCTGTTTTTCTAACTTTTCTCCCCACTCCATAGAAATGGATGCTTTGAACTGGCCAACTGTTGAACATTATTACCAAGCGCAAAAATTCGTTGGTAGTGAGGATGAAGAAATTATACCTTTAATTCATGCTGCCAGTACCCCTGAACAAGCGGCGGCTTTGGGGCGTTGTACTACTAGAAAGTTACGGAAAGACTGGGAAATGGTAAAAACTGATGTGATGAAAGTTGCTGTCCTCAAAAAGTTCCTGACTCATGCCCGAATTCGAGAAGTATTATTAGTTACTGGCGATGAGATATTAGTAGAAAATTCACCCACTGATTACTTTTGGGGTTGTGGCGCGGATCATACGGGTGAAAACCATCTTGGTAAAATACTCATGAGTGTACGGGAAGAAATTCGTCAATCACTTCATTTATCAGCTAAAAGTAGTAGTTAAACATCAGCTTTTATTTAGTGCTGACACATAACTAAAAGGATTAGATTTTGATTCTATTAGCCTGCGTAGTCAGGCTTTACTTGATAAATCACTTTGTTGAGGTTATTTGAGGTGAAAGCAAGTGCAATATTTTTTAAGGGTACACCCGAAAAACTGTGTATTTTGGGTTTGATCAATCAGAAAATCTACAGTAACCTCTAACTTATCTGCGTCTATCTGCGTCTATCTGCGTTTAATTATTACTGCTTGTACCTCACTTGAACGGTAATTGCTACATATAGTATATTACTTAATTATCACTTTCAAATAATAGCTAACGCTGAGGAATAGAACAAATTCAGAAAGTAAATAAGTTTAAAACTAATTAATATTACATTATTTAATAATACTTAACAAAAGTTATTTTTAATGCTAGATAGTGGAGTAATTCAAGAGATTTTCATTTATATATATACAGTTTAGTTTTTTTAATTATTATTAGAATGGCAATAATTATTTAGTACAATAGGATATTACCTTACATCTCATGAATAGAGAGGATTAGGAAAAATTTAAGTATACTGAATCAGTCAATGGAAAGGTTAGAGAAAGCAAGTCATGATACCCTGATCATAATAAGTATTATTACTGAGTAAAGAGATAAAAAACTACATATAAAATGTATGCTATCATCAAGAAAAGATAAAGTTTAGTAAAAAAAAGATAATATATTTCTCAAATATGAAGTAGTAAATTAACAGAATCGAAAAGCTTAAATAATTCAAATCTGTTTGATAAGGTGAAAATTAATAATGACTTTTACCGACAAAGTAGAAAATTGGCAGCATATAGATCAAGAGAATTTACTACATCGAATGATCAAGCAAATCAGGCGATCGCTTGATCTGCAAGAAATATTAACGAACACAGTTACAGAAGTTCGTTCATTTTTAGGTACAGATAGAGTTAAAATATACAGATTTTCTGCTGATGGTAGTGGTGAAGTAATTGCAGAATCTATTTATCAGCAAAATCTCCCCTCATTATTAGGATTACATTTCCCCGCTGCGGATATACCCGAATCTGCTAGAGAAATGTTTTTAATAACGCGTCAACGCTCAATAGTAGATGTAGCTGCGGGAATTATTGGCTTATCTCCACTAAAATCAGCTACAAATGGTAAGTCCTTAAATACTCAAAACATTCACTACAGACAAGTAGATCCATGTCATATTCAATACTTAGAAGCAATGGGTGTAATGTCTTCTTTGGTAGTACCGATATTGGAATATGATCCCACCGGAGAATCAAAACAACCCAAACTGTGGGGGTTATTAGTTTCTCATCATAGTAAACCCCGAACAATTTTAAAACGGGAATTAAAAGTAATTCAACAAATAGCTGATCAAGTGGCGATCGCCATATCTCAAAGTAATCTTCTCAGCGAAGCCAGAGCAAAACAACAAAAAGAAGCAATAGTTAACAAAATCACCACACTATTACATCAACTACCCACAATTCAACTACAAAAAGCATTAGAAATCACCACCTCAGCTTTTCATGGAATAGGTGGTAGATTATATATTGAAAAAACACAAGAAATATATACCTGTGGTGAACAACCTAAATCTCTTTACCAATCACATTTAATAGAACAAAATCTAGTATGGAAAAACTGCATATCTAAATATCAACCAGGAGAAATTATTAGCATTTCTGATATTTATAAACAATCTGAATTCCAAGATTTATCCTTAATATTCAAACCCACACAAATTAGAGGAATACTGATTATTCCTTTACATTATCGTGAACATTTTATTGGAGCATTAACAATATTTCGCCCAGAATTTGATACAGAAATTCTCTGGGCAGGAAGAAATGATATCAATAACCGTCATAACTTACCCCGGATTTCCTTTGCAGCTTGGCGAGAAGAAAGAAAAGGACAAGCACCAGATTGGAACACTGAAGATATATCACTAGCACAGGCTTTATGTCACAATTTCTCAATGGCAATTCAGCAACAGATAACCACCCAAGAATTACATTTATTAAATGCTAATCTGGAAAATAGAGTTAATGAAAAAACAGCAGAACTAGAAAAAACATTATTATTAACTAAAGCACTAAAACAAGTTACAGATCAAATTAGAAGAACCTTAGATTTGAACACAATTTTACAAACCATCGTCAGCGAAGTCAGACCATTACTAAACACAGATCGGGTGTTAATTTATCAATTATTAGACGACTCCAATGGTGAAGTAATAGTTGAAGAAGTAAGTGGTAATTGGGAATCAATCTTAGGTTTGAAATTATCATCAGAATGCTTTCCCCAAGAGTATGTAAAACTTTATTTAGAAGGTAGAGTTAGGGCAATTCATGATATTTACACAGATCAACTCAGTGATTGCCACAGGGAACTACTGGAAACAATGGAAGTAAAAGCTAACCTCATAGTACCCATTAAAATGGGAAAGCGACTTTGGGGTTTATTAGTTGCCCATCAGTGTCAATTTACCAGAACTTGGCAAGATGCAGAAATTGATTTATTACAACAATTAGCAGATCAAGCGGCGATCGCCATTCAACAAGCACAACTCTATGAACAAAGCTGCGCCGCCGAAGCCAAAGCCACAGCCAAAGCCGCCCAACTAGAACACACCCTACACCAACTGCAAGAAACCCAAGCACAATTAATACAAACCGAAAAAATGTCCGGTTTAGGACAGTTAGTAGCAGGAATAGCCCATGAAATCAACAACCCTGTTAACTTCATTTATGGCAACCTCTGTCATGCCAGTAATTACACAGAAGACTTACTAAAACTTGTACAACTTTATCAAGATCATTATCCCCACCCCAGCAACGAAATTAAATCCACAATGGAAGCCATTGACTTTAATTTCCTAGTGCAAGACTTACCCAAAATCATGTCATCAATGCGACTGGGATCAGAGCGCATCCGTTCCATAGTCTTATCATTACGTAACTTCTCCCGCCTCGATGAAGCAGAAAACAAACGAGTTGATTTACACGAAGGTATTGATAACACCTTATTAATCCTACAGCACCGACTCAAACCACACGGTCAATTTCCCGGCATTGAAATCATCAAAGACTATGGAAACTTACCAAAAGTAGAATGTTATGCCGGACAAATGAACCAAGTATTTATGAACGTGATCAGTAATGCCATTGATGTCCTCACAGATGAAATAGAACAACATCCTCATCTGACTCACACAAAACCTTCCCCAACCATTCGTATTTCCACCAGAGTTTCTCCCCAAAATCCCTATTTATTAATCAGCATTGCGGATAATGGACCAGGAATGACTAAAGAAGTCAAAAAACGAATATTTGACCCATTTTTTACCACCAAACCCGTCGGCAAAGGTACAGGACTAGGTTTAGCAATTAGTTATCAAATCATCGTAGAAAAACACGGTGGCCTCATGGAATGTATCTCAGAACCAGGAAAAGGTACAGAATTCTGGATTGAAATTCCCTTGAAATTGGCAACAGACGAAAAGGTGACAGTTGACAGGTGACAGTTGACAGTTGACAGTTGACAGTTGACAGGTGACAGGTGACAGTTGACAGTTGACAGGTGACAGGTGACAGGTGATAGGTGACAGTTGACAGTTGACAGGTGACAGGTGACAGGTGACAGGT
>RDXV01000189.1 GCA_004292695.1 Nostocales cyanobacterium
ATGACTAATGACTAATTTTTGTCCCGATAATTGACTCTTTTTTATCTTTTAACAGAAATTGAGACTTATTAATTCTTCTCACTTCATAATCTTCTGGCATAAATACTGAACTAACAGTAGCTACTATATCTGCTAAAGAAAGTTCAATATGTAATGGGGCTTTAATATTTAAAAATGAATTGGGCATTGATTTAACATTCAAATATAATATTTGATGACTCACATACCACATTCCAGTAAATTTAGTTCCCGTGATCAATTCTTTGGGTTTAGAAAACAAAAGTGTTTGTATTCTGGTTTGCACATAAGTCATATCATCTCTAAACTCAATAGTAATTTTTTCCGAGGATGTGTTAAAACGCCATTTCCCCAGAAGCAAAATTTCCATTTCGATATCAGAATGTTTACTACTACTCATAATTACTCATAGATAGAATTTTCCTGACAGTTTTTCACACGATTCAGAAATAGTTGCATTTGCCAAACTAACCAAGATTGTACCCGCCAAGCTGCCATTGATCTGTTTTCTGTAGATAATTCTGGGGTAAACTTAACCAGATTTTGATCATAATTTAACCATTTAGCGGGTAAATGTCCCATTGGTGTAATTGGGGTTAATTGAAAAGTTAAATCTTCATATTCTAACCATTTTCCTCCTTGTCTCCAACCCAGGCGATCGCCTAATCTTTTTGCAGTTTCATAGTCTACTTGTCCACCCATTTCTTCCCAAATGATTTGTTGAACACTAAACCCAAAATAACCATAACTATATTTTTCCCAAAGTTGATCCATAATTTGGATATCTTGACAGGGGAAGTTATCAATATCTTCCTGATAAACTTCATACCAATAATCTTTACCTATCACTTTTAATATTAATTTTTCTGTTTCTATATCCGCATCTTTCCATCTTTGTTGAATCAATAAATCCCGCAATACAGTATAATCAACATTTTGCTTACTAATTAATTCTTGACTTAAATCAACATTATGATTAACTAAAGCCATTAATCCTGTTTCTTTAGCACTAGAAAACGCCTCTTTGGACTGTAAATTAGCTGTTATTACACCTGGTAAATTTTGCTGATCTGTAATTTGTGTAGATATATAATTTGATATTAAATCAATCCCTTGTTCTAAAAAAACACTATTTTCTAACCAATCAAATTTATCACTATTAATATCTAATAATTGCGATTTCATAAAAGCATCTTCTAGTCTATTTTTTTTATCATAAATTGTCACCATAAAATCAATAAACTTCTCAGAAAATCCCTGACTATTTTCTAAATTCAATAATTGAGAGTGATAATTGAAAATCTTATCCCCTAGATTTTGAATATCGTTAACAATTGTACAAAAATATTCATCTACTTTTACCAATTCATCTATTAAAAATTGAAAAGGACGAAAATATTCTTGTAATGAAGTTTCTAAATTAATCGCAGTTTGGGCAATATTCGCTATTTCCTGGCGAACTTTTTGAGCTTTCTTTTGATATTCATAAACTTCTTGATAAACTTCCAAATCTTTAACTACTTTTTCAACTATTGATTTTTGGTGTTCTGTATCTTCTGAGAGTTTTCTAATTCCTTCACTAATTAAACTTATTTTTTCCAAAGTTAGAAAATAAGCATTACTCAATAATAAAACCGCTTTAAAATTCTCTCTTTTTTCTACCCTCAGTTGTGCCAATATTTGAGGATGATGATGATTTTTAAATTCTAATTTACTTCTCTCATCTTCTAACTTCTTAATTTCTAAATATTTTTGTTTAAATAAATTCTTTAAACCTACAGTTAAAGAGAGTAAAAAGTCATTATAGTTATTTTTATAGTTATTTAAAAAATCAATAATATGTGAATAATCTTGAATAAATAATTTTACCTCATCTAAAATCTCTGCCTGTGTAATTTCCTTTTTTCGTCTGATAATACCACCAAAGCGATAATGATATTTTACCCCTTGTTTAATCAACTGTTGACGTTCTTGAATATTTCTCTGTAATTTTTTAACACAGTTATTTTTCAGAATTGGCAGTTTATAGGTTTGCTGATAGATATTAATATCTTGATAAGTAATAAATTTTTTTTGTTGTTTAGTAAGCATAACACTGATTTTTAACAGAGTCAGGAAACATAATTACTTTACCTTACTCATACAATGTTTCGGTAAAAATTGTTTCCATGATCTCCAACTACTATTGACTCAAACTATTGACTCAAAAACCAACTACTCCCGAATAACCCGATGTTTTTGTAAATCTTCTAAATCACAAACTTCTAAAGCTCTAACATGAGTCGCTTCTAAAACTACTGGAGGTGCAACACCCGCTTTTAGAGCTTCTTGCCATCTAGCAGCACACAAACACCAACCATCACCAGGCTTTAACCCTGGAAAATCATATTCTGGACGAGGTGTAATTAAATCATTACCTTGAGACTTGGAATATTCTAAAAACTCTGCTGTCACCTGAGCGCAAACAACGTGCATCCCAAAATCTTGGCCACCTGTTTGGCAAAACCCATCCCGATAAAACCCAGTCATGGGAGATGTACAGCAAACTTCTAATTTTGTACCCAATACATTTTTAGCTTCAGTCATTTTACTTTAAATAAGGATATCAAGGAGTCAGGAGTTCAAGGAGTCAGGAGTTCAAGGAGTCAGGAGTTCAAGGAGTCAGGAGTTCAAGGAGTCAGCAGGAAGAAGAACAATATCTATTCCCTATTCCCTATTCCCTATTCCCTTCTTCAACTGTTAACTGTAATTTCCACACTCAAACAAGTGTAACCCTAAGCGTTGGGAAAGTTCTTCACATACTTTTACACCTCTAACACTGTTAGCTCTTGTATCTAGTAGAGGTGAAAATACTCCTATTCCCATTTTGCCAGGAACAACGGCAATAATTCCCCCACAAACCCCACTTTTCGCGGGAATTCCTACTTTATAAGCCCATTCACCCGCAAAATTATACATTCCACAGGTGTACATCACACTCAATATATCCTTAATATATTTACTATCTACGGCTTTTTCCTGAGTCATGGGGTTAACTCCTTTATTTGCTAAGGTTGCAGCCATGACTGCTAAATCTTTACAATTCACTAAAACTGAACATTGTTGAAAATATAAATCTAATGCTTCTTCTATATTTTGGTCAATCATGCCAAAATTTAACATTAAATGGGCTGTGGCTCGGTTTCTATGTCCGGTACTACGTTCTGATGTAAATACTGCTATATCTACAAATACATCTCTACCAATATAGCGTTTATACATATCCAACAGTCTATTTAACTTTTCTGTAGCTCCATTCCCTTTGATTAAACTGGTAGTTGCTATTGCTCCCGCGTTTACCATTGGGTTATAAGGACGTTTTGATTTTTCATCCAATACAATAGCGTTAAAAGCGTCTCCCGTAGGCTCTACCCCCACTCTGGTTAACACATAATCTCTACCATGATCTTCTAAAGCTTGTCCATAAACAAACACTTTAGATATAGACTGGATGGTAAATAACTGTTGATAATCTCCCACTTCAAAAATCTGACCATCAATAGTGGCAATACAAATACTGAATAGGTTAGGGTTAACTTTTGCCAATTCAGGAATATAGTTAGCAACTGTACCTTCTTGCAAAGATTTGTATTGAGAGTGTAAATCTTGAATGACTTCTAAAAATTGTGGTGTATTTGTATCTAATATCTGTGAGTCTGTCATTGTCCTGATAACTTGCTAATAACTATTTTGTAGGTGCATAGGGTAAGAATTAAACCACTTGTATAATTTATTACTTTTTAAGAGGGTATATACAAGCTAAAAACTCATGCTTTTATTCTCTCATTATTGCTGTTTTTTGATAAGAAAAAATACTCATATAGAAAAATTAGATATAATGCAAGTATTTATACGTAAAACACGTACACTAAATATTACTTAAAAAGTAATAGCAATTTTGATTAAGAAATATTGTATTTTTCACCAAAAAATTACAAAATAACCATCAACCAAAAGACAAATATTCTGTAAATTTTAACAAAAAAGCTATGTAATCCCAGAAAAATAATTACATTTTTTAATATTAAATACTTATTTTCAGTAATTAGTGTAGTGTTTATTTGAATTTTTGGATATATTTTTTGAGTAAAAAATATTACTTTTAAATTTTTTGGCTATTTTGGGGCAACTCCGTCATAATGATATTTGCTTGATATGCGTAAAATACAGCTATTAGTTAATCTTTATGAAAAATTATTTATATTCAGAAAAAAAATGTTACACTGGCAAAAACCGCGTTTTTCAAAGGTTTGAACTACCAAAATCAAACCCAAAAATAATCAAATCCCCCTTTACCTTACGGTAAAACCCTGATCCCAAGGCAAAAACTTCGTGTTACTGTGTTTCAGTCACAAACAAAAAGTGAAAGTGTAACGAGTTCAACCTTTGAGTTTATTTAATGGATTTGTTTAATTAATCTAATTAAATTTACAATTTCAAAACTCAACAGGAAGGACAAAAAAGTTCTCTAGTAGCTTGAAAACATCGGACGCATGAACCAAAGATATTTGTTAACTATTGCCGCTGTGTTTCTGTCTGTTTTGGGTTCACCCTTAGAAGGTCGTACTCAAATCACCAAAAACAACACTCTCACTTCTCAAGCATCTGCTGTAGCTGATGTAGTCAAGGTAGGAGAATACAAAACCGGAAAACAGAACACCACCTCTGAAACTGCGACAAGAATTTACGCTCACAGCGTTCAAGGTCGTCAAGCAGCAACTCTTTACATCCGGGACATTCCTGTTCTCACTTTCCTGAGTTCTAGCCCAGTTTCAGCGGCACAAACAAAGGTAGGAACGGTTGACACCACAAAAAAAATTAGTTCTTACAGCCAAAAAACTGGTACTTTAGCGAAAGCTGTCGGTTTAGGAAATGCCAAAGATGTAAGCAAATCTTCTCAATTTGCGGATAACCCAGTTCATAGAGCTACCTTAGTAGCTGCTAAAGTTAATAATCTCATCAGAGATAATACAGACGGAAGCAAGATTACAGTTAGTTGGAAATCAGGAAAAGATCCTTCTGTCAACAACAAAGCCCAAGATAAAGATGCTGCTGTTGAAAAACAGCTAGAACGCTACACCATCAAAATCAGCGGTAAAGAATTGGTGGAAATTAACGACACCACCAAGTTGGCAGACACTACAAATAATCCGGCACAAGATGCCTTACAAGCTACAAATCGTTTACGGAGATTAATCAGCAACGCTGCTCCTATTAAAGAAATTGCTAACCTACCACAGTTCCCTCAAGAAATTGCCAGTAGGGTAATGTTAAACTTTAAGGGAGTGGCTTCTTGGTATGGTTATGACTGGGCTGGTAACAAAACCGCCAATGGTGAAAGATACAACCCCGAAGGAATGACTGCTGCTCACCGGACTTTACCTATGGGTACGAGAGTTCGTGTCACCAATACTCGCAATGGTAAGTCAGTAATTTTGCGAATCAATGATCGTGGCCCTTACATCGGGGGCAGAATTATTGATGTCTCTCTAGGTGCAGCCAGGATTTTAGGCATGATGAACAGCGGAATTGCCCCTGTACGGATTGAGGTACTGGGAAGATAAGTAGGGCTAAGAAGTTCAAGGAGAACAAGGAGTCAGGAGTTCAAGGAATTTTTTTGATTGGGAAATTGTGCAAACACGCACAAAGTACAAGGAAATTAGCTTTACAGTTCCGATACTTTTTTGCTAACCAATGCTAACAAATAGATAAGTTAAGATTGTCTCTTAACCAAGGCGTATCAACCAATGCACGTTCGCGTAGCGTGCGCGATAGCGCATAGATAAATTCCTCGCGCACCATTCAAATCTCGGTTCATGGTTTTACCATCTATCCGAGATTTGATAGTTTTAGCTCCTCCTAGATTATTGATGATTTCTCCAGTCCAACTTACCGTTTTTGAAGTATATGCTTCATTAACATCAACTACTATTTTGTTAAATTCATGCGCTTTATGTTTAATAAATTGCTTGAATTTATAGTGACTTAAAGTAAGCATTTGTCGGACTGACTTAGACCTGATTCTTCTCTTGGCTTTTCTTGACATCACAGATGTCTCAAATGTAGGAAGTAAAATCACGTCAAAATTATCAATCAAAAATCTAGCTGTCTTTTTATGCAACTCATCTACTAGATATTTAATTTTTCCTCTTAGTCGAGTTGCTGCATTTTTTAATCTTTTCTTCTGCTTACTTTTGGCTTTGGATATTTTACTAATTAACTTATCCAGTTTAAAGCAAAGTTTTTGGATTTTTAAATTAGCATTTTCACCCAACCAGCCAAAGCGTTTATCAGAAAAGAAAGTTAAAAAATTTCTAATCCCAGGATCTAATGCCACAACACGACCTTGGTTCTCAGTTCTATGTCGCGGATTTTCTATTGGTAAGCAGATGTAATAATCTCCATAAAATGAGACTAATCTGCAATCCCCAAACCCATCAGGCAGAGGTTCTTTATATTCTAAACCACCAAGAACAGTATGATAAATTCCTGCATCTTTTACGGCAGATTTAGGAATATAACAAGACTGCACAGGGTCTTTTTTAGTTCTAAATCTGCACCTACTAATTCCACCACCGTCAATATACTTTTTCTTGGCATTTTTAACAGCCTGACAAGCATCTTTAATGGCGATAGATTTAATTTGATAAGGTGCATCTTTACACCATTCCGGTAATTGCTGAATAATCCCAGTTTTTATCCCTTTCCAGTTAGCTTTTGTTTCTGGAGTTTGTAAATAACGGATAGTTTCGTTATAAACAAATCTAGAAACACCAAACCAATATTTAATCTTCCGTTTCTGTGAAGGAGTCAGTTCGAGATAAATCTTCTTTGATTTTTTTAGAGTATTTTCTGAGTCCGTGCATTCGACAGGAAAAGACGTGAAGGATTGAGAGTAAATCCTGAGTGAGTTCTGATTGTGGACAGTGTACAGTTTTGTCGAGAACCACGATTTGTCCACCGTTTTGCTCGACCATGTATTGTACAAGTTCAAATCCAAATCTTGCGAGTCTATCCCGACAGGCAACAACAAGGATGAACTTATCCCCTTGCAGAAGTCTGTCCAGTAGGGAGCGCAAACCTTTTCTTTTAAAGTTGAGTCCTGACCCGATATCTTTGATGATTTCTGCGTCTGGGTAGAGGGATTGCATATAGGCGATCTGTCTGTCGAGGTCATCGCGTTGTTTTGCTGAACTGACTCGGCAATAGCAAACAGCGGGAGTTCTATCTGAATCACCTCTGATGTATGATTCGACATCGTACAACCTTTGCCCTGCTGAGTTTTTGATGCTTTTGATTTTGCCCTCATCTGCATATCTCCTCAAAGTATTGGGGTGCAGTCCTAGAAATTCGACCGCTTTTCTGAGTGGTATGTATGCCATAGGTAAAGTATAGCATTAGTTGGCAAAAGTTAGCAAATGGTTAACTAGCTAATTTCCTCAAACCTTGCACTTTTTTTGCTCCTGCCTTCTGCCTTCTGCCTCCTAACTCCTAGAATTCTTTTCACTTTGTAGTTGATTTCAGATATACACTAACGAGTGAAAAGGTTAATAACTAGGGGTATTTTTTTGTGCGTCTGTTAACAACAGTTGCAGCTTTACGCTGTTATTTAAAACAATGTCGTAAAATCAGCATAGTTAAGATTTCAGAAGAGTTATTACTTGATGATCAAACTACTTGGTATCCTACGGCTATTGGTTTAGTCCCTACTATGGGCAGTCTGCATCAAGGCCATTTGAGTTTGATAGAAAAAGCCAGACAGGAAAATTCTACTGTAATTGTCAGTATTTTTGTCAATCCTCTACAATTTGGACCAAATGAGGACTATGGCCGCTATCCTCGCACCTTTGAGCAAGATTGCCAACTTTGCGAACAAGCTGGAGTTGATGCCATTTTTTTACCTACTCCGGAAGAAATGGGAATACCTGAGAATAATATACAAGAAACTCAAGTGACGCAGGTGATCCCTCCATCTGGTATGATAAAAGGCTTATGTGGTAGATATCGGCCGGGTCATTTTCAAGGTGTGGCGACTATTGTTACCAAGCTTTTCAATTTGGTGCAACCTGACCGAGCTTACTTTGGCCAAAAAGATGGTCAGCAACTAGCTATTATTAAACGTCTGGTGGCTGATTTGAATTTGCCAGTGGAGATTGTTGCTTGTCCAACGGTACGAGAGGCTTCTGGTTTGGCTTTGAGTTCTCGTAATCAATATTTGACTGCAACGGAAACAGAACAAGCAACGGTGCTATTTAAAGGCTTACAAAAAGCTGAGGCGGCGTTTCGTGCTGGTGTTCGCAACAGCAGCCAGCTGATAGCATTGGTGTGGGAAGAAGTCGCAAAGGTCAGCGCTATTTCTGTCGAATATATTGAATTGGTTGATCCGACTACATTAATGAGTTTAACGAAAGTTCAGGAGGAAGGAATGGTGGCGATCGCAGCCCGTATAGGTTCTACACGTCTAATTGATAATACCATTTTGCGCGATGTTTATAACGGGCTACGCCAACCTATTATTGCCATTGATGGACCTGCTGGGGCAGGTAAATCTACCGTAGCTCGTCAAGTGGCTAATCAGTTAGGTTTGGTGTACTTAGATACTGGTGCAATGTACCGGGCGATTACTTGGTTAGTGCTAGAAAAAGGTATTTCTATAAATGATGAATGTGCAATTGCTGATTTGGTAAGCGATTGTAGAATTGAACTCACTCCTAGTCAAAGTCTGCAATTCCCGGTACAAGTATGGATAAATGATAAAAATGTCACTCAAGTAATTCGTACTGTGGAAGTAACATCACAGGTCTCCGCAATTGCAGCACAAAGCGCAGTCCGTAAAGCTCTTGTTAAGCAACAGCAAATCTGGGGACAAAAGGGTGGTTTGGTGGCAGAAGGTCGGGATATAGGTACTCACGTTTTCCCAGATGCTGAGGTAAAAATCTTTTTAACTGCTTCTGTGGCTGAACGCGCACGTCGTCGCTATCAGGACTTTAATAAACAAGGTCAATCACCAGTTAGTTTAGAACAACTAGAACAAGACATTGCCCAACGGGATCACAAAGATAGTACCCGCGCCATTTCTCCTTTACGTAAGGCCGCAGACGCGCTGGAAGTCCAAACTGACGGACTTACCCCAGCCCAAGTAGCAGAACAAATTATTAACCACTACCGAGATCGCCTCTTGAAGCGGTAATCTTTTAATTCTTGTTGCTCATCCCAGTTGACACTCCCCTGGCTAAAGCCGAGGGGATTCTACTTGTCTAGGCAGAATAAAACAAACAAGATTAGGATGTTAATTTATTTTATAGGACTTACGCATTGACAAAGTAGGAAAATAGTGTATTGATAAAAAGTGTCATCTACTCAGCAGGTATCGGACAATCAGAAAAATCAGTAAACC
>RDXV01000190.1 GCA_004292695.1 Nostocales cyanobacterium
AAAGGGGGACTTTAACTCTAGTTCCCCCCTTTGTAAGGGGGGTTAGGGGGGATCTCCAAGTCCTGAATACTACACGAAAAAAGTTTTCAAACACCCTCTGAGCTTCATTAAAAAAACAAAAAAACCTAACCAAAAACACAACCACTTCTAGCAGGAATATTCAAACTAATATTTTCATTATCCCATCTTATTTCCCCATTTCCAAACAATAAATTTTGCGGTTTACATTCCAAATTCCCACCATCAAAACTAGCTGTAACTGACTCTTCACCCACATTTACCGCAATCATTAACTCCTCATTTTCCCAACTTCTCGCAAATACAAAAAGCGTTTTTTCTGCATAAATAACTTCATAACTTCCTATCCTTAAAGCTATATATTGATGACGTAAATTAATTAATTCCCTATGCAATTCAAGTAATTCTAAATTCCAACTTGTTTGTAAAGGAAAACCACGCCGACAATCAGGATCTAAACCACCAGGTAAACCTACTTCATCACCATAATAAATACTAGGCGCACCGGGAAAAGTTAATAAAAGTAAAGTTGCTAATTTCACCGTAGCAACATCACCATCAGCGATAGTTATTAACCTTGCGGTATCATGACTTGCTAATAAATTTAATTGGGTAAGTTGAATTTCCCAAGGATATAAATTTAATAAATCCTCAATTTTCTGTGCATATTCATTAGCAAATAAAGGTGGAAAAACTTCATAATCTCGACCTTTTACCATTTCCAAATTTACACGATTTCCCGCAGTAAACGCAATAGTTGGACCAGTAAATAAATAATTCATCACCCCATCAAATTGTTTTCCATCCAACCACTGACGGGAATCTCCCCACACTTCCCCAACAATATAAGCATCAGGATTTATCGCTTTGACTCTATCTCTAAATTCTTGCCAAAAACCAGGAGTTTTAATTTCAAAAGGAACATCTAAACGCCATCCATCAATACCCACTAATACCCAATATTCGGCAATTTCCATGATATATTCCCGCACCTCTGGATTATCATGATTAAACACCGGTAAAGAACGAATATCCGCCCAACTTTCATAATTTGCAGGTGCATCTCCCGTATATGGTGCAAGTGGCCAACCTTGAATTTTAAACCAATCTACCCAAGGAGAATGGGGACCGTTTTCTAATATGTCATGGAAAAAGAAAATACCTCTACTTGCATGATTAAAAACTCCATCAAGAACTATTTTAATATTACGTTCGTGCGCTGCATCTAGTAATTCTTTAAATGCTGTATTTCCTCCCAATAATGGATCAATTTGATAGTAGTCATGGGTGTGATAACGGTGATTACTTGCAGATTGAAAAATGGGAGTAAAGTAAATTGCGTTAACGCCTAAACTTTGAATATAATCTAATTGTTCAATAATTCCCCATAAATCACCACCTTTATAACCTTGCAAAGTAGGAAAACTATCCCAATCTTCCCATTGTGCATTGTTTAATAACCTTTTATGGGGTTGGGTACTTTTTGCAAATCTATCAGGAAAAATTTGATAAAAAACTGCGTGTTTTACCCAGTCTGGTGTGTGAATCTGCATAGTTACTAAGTTATGAAATTGTCAATATATCCAATAAATTCTCCCAAACGAGGAACACTATTTGCAAGTTTAATATATATAAATTCATAATCTAAGTTAGCTGCTAATCTATTTAATTGTTTTTCACTTTTATTATAACCTTTACCTAAATAATTATAAATTTGTTTGATATCATCTGAAGGTTTAGGTCTTGTTTCCATATTATCTGTTTGCGGATTAAAACCAAAAATATCCTCAATTTTATCTGGTGTTAAACTGGTATCTAGTTTCAAAAAATGATTATATTCTGCTAAAAACCATGCTTCTATTTCCATTACCGCAAGGACTATATTTATAGGAATTGAACCTTTTGGTAAGAGAAAATCTAAATCATGTTGCAGTTTAGATTTTTGATGTATGGGTGTTGGATCAACATCTCGTAATCCAATAACTCTCTCATAACCAGATGTAATTAGCTTACTATACTGTTTCCTCATATCTGAACCTACATTTTTGTGTCCAGATGAGTTATAAATTAAAACATAAAATTTTGTTTCTAAAGTAACAATAGCCGATTTGATTGTAGAAATATTTTTTCCCTTTTGATTAACATTTACTGAGATTATTTCTATCGCAATACTATGTTTGTCAGCAATTTCCTGAAGTAATTTTTCTACAAAAATTTGCTCTGTTTTACCTTCTACAAAAATGGCTAATTTTTTCACTCCTCTATATTCTCCTCATTGTCAAATCCTTTTAAGTAAAATTGAGTTTCAAAGAAATCAAAGTTATTTAAACCAATAAATTTAAAATCTTCAAATATTTGTTGGGAGTTATGTATATTATGCAATTTTGCCAATCCTGGTTTCCTCTCAATGACTGACCAATAATCTAAAGGAACACCATTCATAATAAAGCTGTCATTGGTAGTCATAATTAATTGAACTAATCCAGTTTGTGCTTTATTTATAAGTAACTTAATTATCGCTGATGACCTTTCAAAATCTAAACCTTCACCAATATCATCTATTAAAATACAACTTGGTTTTTTAGCTAAAAGTGAATAGTTGACTTGAATTATTAATGATAATGCTCTAAACATTCCTTGAGAAATTAATCCTTGTTCAGTTTTTGTTTTTAAATCGTTTTCCTGAACATATAAACATTGTAGTTTCATTGGTATTTCATCATCTTCTCCAAATAGAAATGCTCCTGGTGACTTAGTTTCTATATTGGATATGTTATAACCTATAGTTAACATATCTGATTTTATAGCTTTAATGAAATTTACTCCTAATTCTTTTTGTCCTGAAATGAATATATTAACTACTTGATCTGTATCTTTTAAATCTAAATTTTTGGATTCTGCTTTAATTGAACCCAAAAATCCTTTCCCTAATTCTGTACCAAATTCATAATATCTCAATAGATTAGCCCAATTATATATTTCTTCAAATTGAGGATGTTGGATAGAATCTCTACGTTTAAAAATAGCTACTCCATCTGTTGGAGTTTGAAACTCCATATTTATATTTAATTTTTCAGCCCAAACTATACCCTCTCCAGATTCTTTCCTATCTAGTAAATTTCTATTACCAATTGAAAATATTTCTCTAACTACCTGACCATTTTCAACTTTCAGTATATAAACTTTTTGCTGTCCATCTTTATCAAAATCAAAAATTAATTTCCACTCTCTTAACTTACCATCAGCTTCAAGATCAGTTTCACCTGAGAGTAAATTAGATATCAAGTTAATAGCTTTAAGTATTCTCGATTTACCAAAGGCATTTTTACCAACAATTAAGTTAATATCACCTAATTGACAACCATCTAAACGCCACTCACTAGGCTTACCTTCATCTTCACAATATTCTACAAAATCTAATTTCATATAATTATCACTATTAACCATTACTATTAACCATAAACTAAATTTAATTTGATAACTGGTAATTAGCAATCAACCCTTATTTTATAACATTCCTAATTAATCTTCTCTTAACCGATTGCACCCTATATTTCCCTGATCCGTTACCAATACATTAGTTCTATTAACCCTGTCCAAAACCCGATCTTCAAAAATCTTCCTGAAGATTCTTTGATCCCCCCTTATCAGTTGCCACTCATAGTCTTAAACTGTAGGGGAGAGTTGAAAGGCAGTTTGGAGAAATTTTGTGAAAAAAGTTTTAGCAATCATTCTTGGTGGAGGTGCGGGTACACGACTGTATCCGCTAACTAAACTTCGCGCAAAACCCGCAGTACCGGTAGCGGGGAAATATCGCTTAATTGATATCCCTGTTAGTAACTGTATTAATTCAGAAATTTATAAAATCTACGTTCTTACACAATTTAACTCAGCTTCTTTAAATCGCCATATAGCCCGTGCTTACACCTTTGGTGGTTTTAGTGATGGGTTTGTAGAAGTGTTAGCAGCACAACAAACCCCAGAAAACCCCAACTGGTTTCAAGGTACAGCTGACGCTGTGCGTCAATATATATGGATGCTACAGGATTGGGATGTGGAAGAATTTCTCATTCTCTCCGGTGATCATCTCTATCGGATGGACTATCGCCAATTTATCAAACGTCATAGAGAAACCAACGCTGACATCACTCTTTCTGTAATTCCCATTGATGATCGCCGCGCTTCCGATTTTGGCTTAATGAAAATTGACAACTCCGGTAGGGTGATTGATTTTAGCGAAAAGCCCAAAGGGGACGCGCTAAAACAAATGCAAGTTGACACCACCGTACTGGGTTTGACACCAGAACAAGCCAAACAACAGCCATACATCGCTTCAATGGGGATTTATGTCTTTAAGAAAGATGTATTGATTAAACTGCTGAAAGAATCTTTAGAAAAAACAGATTTTGGTAAGGAAATTATTCCTGATGCGGCTAAAAACTACAACGTTCAAGCCTATTTATTTGATGACTACTGGGAAGACATCGGGACAATTGAAGCATTTTACAATGCTAACTTAGCCTTAACCCGTCAACCCATGCCTCCCTTTAGCTTCTATGATGAAGACGCGCCAATTTATACCCGACCTCGTTATTTACCACCTTCCAAAATTCTTAACTGCAACGTTACAGAATCAATAATTGGTGAAGGTTGTATTATTAGAGACTGCCGAATTCAACATTCTGTTGTGGGTGTAAGGTCAAGAATTGATTCCGGTGCTGTAATTGAAGAATCTTTAATCATGGGTTCAGACTTTTACCAACCCTATGTAGAACGTCAAACTACCTTAGAACAAGGTGACATCCCCATCGGTATCGGCAAAGATGCTATAGTCCGGCGTGCCATCATTGATAAAAATGCCCGCATTGGCCGGAATGTGAAAATTATCAATAAAGATAATGTCCAGGAAGCAGAACGGGAAAAACAAGGTTTCTACATTCGTAGTGGTATTGTAGTTGTCCTCAAAAATGCCGTAATTCCTGATGACACAGTTATTTAGTCAGTTATCAGTTATCAGTTATCAGTTATCAGTTATCAGTTATCAGTTATCAGTTATCAGTTATCAGTTATCAGTTCAAGAAAGAAATAGGTGAAAAATTAACTAATAACCAAGGACTAATAACTAATGACTAATAACTAATGACTAAACTTCTTTTGCTGATTGGTCTTCCTGGTAGCGGTAAATCAACTTTGGCAAAACAATTAATGACAGAATGCCCCCAGATGCAGCTAGTTTCTACAGATGTGATCCGGGGGCAACTGTTTGGTTCAGAAGCTATCCAAGGATCTTGGTTATTAATTTGGCGAGAAATAGAAAGACAATTTCAACAAGCTACTAATGCAGGTATTGATACTATTTTTGATGCTACTAATGCCCAAAGAAGAAATCGCCAGGACGTTATACAATTAGCCCGTGATTTGGGTTTTACTCACATAACAGGAATATGGTTAAAAACCCCCGTTTGGCTATGTTTAAAACGTAATCAAAAACGCGATCGCCAAGTCCCTGAAGACGTGATTTTCCGAATGCACCGCCAACTTACAGCCGCTCCCCCTACTTTGGAAGATGGACTAGATGAGATTATTTATTGGGGTGATGGGGTGATGGGGTGATGGGGTGATGGGGTGATGGGGAAGCAGGGGAGGCAGGGGGAGCAGGGGAAGCAGGGGAAGCAGGGGAGGCAGGGGAAGCAGGGGGAGCAGGGGAAAAAAAGATTTTTACCAATTTATTCCCCATTCTAAATTCTAAATTCTAAATTCTAAATTCTAAATTCTCCATTCCTAAGTACGGTAATTGCCCTGGGACTGTGAGCAACAACCACACTAGATTTTTGATATTCTTTGCTAATTTAAGATTAGAGTCCTGTTTCTTGGAATTATACCCGGCAAACAGTAAATATCATATCTTAGAAAAAAACATAACCTAAATTAACCTAAATTTTTACAGGAGGCTGGTAGATGGCTACAACAGATTTTAAAGACTATTACTCAATTTTAGGAATTAGTAAAACTGCCAGTCCAGATGAAATTAAACAAGCTTTTCGTAAACTAGCCCGTAAGTACCACCCTGACGTTAACCCAAATAATCAACAAGCAGAAGCAAAATTTAAAGAAGTTAATGAAGCTTATGAGGTTTTATCTGATCCAGATAAACGCAAAAAATATGATCAATATGGTCAATACTGGAAACAAGTAGGTGAAGGTGGTTTCCCTGGCGGTGCTGGGGTTGATATGGGCGGTTTTGACTTTAGTCAATATGGCAGTTTTAACGACTTCCTTAATGAATTATTCGGTGGTGCAAAACCTGGTGGTGGTAGTAGACAAAGTTACTCCTATCGTACTTCCACAGGTCGCCCAGGTAGCGGTTTTGGCGGTTTTAATGATTTTGGTTTCCAAGATACTGGCGCTGGTACTGGTGCTGGCCAAGATACAGAAGCCGTCATTAGCTTAACTTTTGGTGAGGCTTTCGCCGGTGTCAAAAAAAGGTTTAATTTGGGTAATGAAACTATTGATGTTCGCATTCCCGCAGGTGCAAAAACAGGTACTCGTTTACGGGTGAGAGGTAAAGGTCAACTCAACCCCATGACTCAACAACGGGGAGATTTATATTTAAAGGTAGAATTACAACCCCATTCTTTTTTCCAGTTTGAGGGTGATAATCTCGTTTGTGAGGTGTCCATTACTCCCGATGAAGCGGCTTTGGGTGCTGCTATTGATGTTCCTACACCTGATGGGAATGTGAATGTCAAACTCCCTGCTGGTGTGCGTTCTGGTCAGTCTTTGCGTTTACGTGGTAAGGGTTGGCCTTTAACTAAGGGTGGACGCAGTGATCAAATGGTGAAGGTGGCGATCGCCCCCCCTAAAGACTTAACACCCGAAGAACGGGAATTATATGAAAAACTCCGTTCTATCCGCACCTATAACCCCCGTAGTCATCTATCACAGGTGCGGCTATAGAGAATTTAGAATTTAGAATGAAGAATTTAGAATGAAGAATGAAGAATTTAGGAATCTGGATAATTTAGACTTTAGAAGTCAAGAAAATTTATTCATTTTCTATTCCTCATTCCTTAATTCCTAATCCTAAATTCTTTTCAATTCTAAATTCTAAATTCTAAATTCTAAATTCTATGACTTTCTTGACATCAAAAGTTTTTTGAAATCTGCTAACATTTCTGGTGTGGTTTCGGTTTGTTGCCATGCTGGACGTGCAACCAGGCGATCGCACCAAGCTTTAACTTTAGGATACTCATTTAAAGAAACTCCTGTTTTTGGCAACCAAGGTACAATACTCCCAGCCACAATATCAGCCAAGGTTAAATTATCACTGCCAAAATAAGGACGATCATCTAATTTATCTTCAAAAAATTGTAAAACTGTATTAATCTTTGCTGTAGATTTTTCAATTGCTTCTGCATCTTTACTAGGTAAATCAAATATTACCGCCATCATTGGTGTCAATGCAGGTAATAATTCATTCACACTGACCATTTCTACCATTTTCACCGTTGCTAAGTCTTTTGCATCCTTTGGCAACATCGCAGGTTCTGGATATTTTGCTTCTAAATAATCCATAATTGCTAAAGATTCAATTACATTAAAACCATCATCCACCAACGCAGGAATATGATGGAAAGGGTTAATAGCTAAAAATTCTGGTTTAAACTGATCTCCACCCAAATTAACTTCTACCAGTTGAAAATCTAACCCTTTTTCTAATAGTGTAATCCAGACTCGGCGAGAATTAGGAGACAGTGGTAAATGATAAAGTGTAATCATTACAAATCCTAAATTTAACTAAATTTCTACACTTCATCATTTTACACCTTACTTAATTAAACTGCTCTAATAATTTCTCAACACTAGCATTATGATCTAAAAAAGAAAATAAATGTCTATAGATTAATTTACCCTCTTGATCTAACACAAACTGCGCTGGTAAAGGTGCGCCTAGTGCTTGTCCTGTTCTATAAGTCCTAAAAACATGACAACTCGGATTTATTAACAAGGGCATTTTTAAACCCAAGTCTCTAACTACTATTTGACTTTGTTTTTTATCGGTGCTAGTAATCATTAATAATTCTATACCCCGATTCACAAACTCCTCGTAATTTTCATTTAAGGCTTTAATATGGGGATAACAAAATGGACAATATTGTTTTTCTGTAAAAATTCTTGTAAAAGCTAAAATCACAGGTTTTTGACCACGATAATCAGATAGTTTTACCGTCCGATCATTGGTGACATCTGTTAATTTAAAATCCGGTGTTAATACCCCTAATCTAAATTCATCAAGTGCAGGTTTAGGCAGGATATTTCGGAAAAATCGCTCATTCAATAAACCTGTAAAATCTGTTGATGTCAACATACAATAATTAAAAATTAAAAATTAAGAATTAAAAATTTAAGGGAACAGGGAACAGGGAACAGGGAACAGAGAACATATAACTATTTATTCTCCCCATCACCCCATCACCCCATCACCCCATCACCCCATCTTTCTACACTGCTGCGAAGTAAACTTTAGACTTCACAGGATCAGGATTCATTGTTTTCTCTCCAGGTTGCCAACCAGCGGGACAAACTTCGTCTGGATGGGACTGAACGTGTTGAATAGCTTGTAATGTACGTAATGTTTCATCAACACTACGACCAAAAGCTAGGTTATTGATGGTAGAATGCTGAATAACGCCCTCTTTATCAATGATAAATAAACCACGCAAAGCAATTCCCGCAGCGGGATCAAGAACGTTATAGGTAGCACTAATTTCTTTTTTGATGTCGGAAACTAAAGGATAGTTTAAGTCACCAACACCACCAGATTTACGATCTGTTTGAATCCAAGCTAGGTGAGAAAATTCGCTATCTACGGAAACACCTAAAATTTCAGTGTTCAAATTCTTGAATTCTTCGTAGCGATCGCTAAATGCTGTGATCTCAGTGGGGCAAACAAAGGTAAAGTCTAAGGGGTAGAAAAATAGGACGACATATTTACCGCGATAATCGGAAAGTTTGATTGTCTTAAATTCCTGATCATGAACAGCGGTAGCTGCAAAATCAGGCGCTTGTTGACCAACACGAAGGCATCCTTCTGTTCCGTAAGAAAGTGTCATTAACCTAGTTCTCCTTTATCTTATATCCATTTTTTTTCGTGGGTTTCTGGGTTAGATAAACTCTACCCTGCCACGTTTGTCACAGTTTAGTTACGATCTGTTAAGACTATATCATAATCATTACGATTTTGAGTAGCTGCTTTTTCGGCTTTCTCGAAAAATAATTTTCACCAGTCAGGTGGGGAGGCAGGGGAGGCAGGGGAGGCAGGGGGAGCAGGGGTGGCAGG